>CALBTS010000333.1 GCA_937968035.1 uncultured Methanomethylovorans sp. | reverse complement strand
ATGGCGCAGAGTATTGTTTCCAAATATAAATACTATGCAAAATACCATGCAATTACGATAAGTGTATATACCAACACCCTCTTTTTTTAAATAGGGTGTGTGTTTCGTGTACGAACTCTCCACAGGCAGAAGGGTCTGTTCAAAAGGCATAATTTTTGTTTTGACAGTCTCCCTTATTTTGTTATTGCTTTTGCCGGTGGCATCTGCCAGGGATTATTCTCTTGAGAGTGCGGATGTGAATGTCACAGTATCTCCCGAGGGCATTGTGCATGTGCAGGAATCCCTCACATATCGCTTTGAGGGCACATTTTATGAGGTGTACAGGCAGGTATACCCTCCACCCGGAGGTTCCATAGAGAACATACAGGGCTATTTAGAGGGTGTTCCATCTGATCTTTATGTGACTGAAGTTTATGAAGGCTATGAGCTTGTATGCAGGCTGCCGTCCCCAACGCCGGAACGGGTGACATTTGTCACTTCCTATGACTACTATGGCGGCCTAAAGGTATACAACGATATCTCAGAACTGCACTACAAATTCTGGGGAGATGAATGGGAAAAGCCTGTTCAAAGCCTTTCAGCCACCGTAACGATCCTTCCCGCCAGCGGCTCTGACATAACCTACTGGCTACATCCGGACGACTATACAGAAACCGTAACTATAGATGATAATACGGTCACAGTGCAGGCAGCTGATATCCCTGCCAATAGCTGGTACGAGATACGGGCCATCTTCCCCAGGCTCACATCACCTGACTCAAGATATGTGACCATGTATGATCAGAATGCTAAGTTCCAAATATTCCGTATAGAATCTCAGTACGCATTGAAGCAGAAGGCTCTGTATGTTGTTTTCATAGTATATGTGCTTCTGGCATTATCTCTTCTTTTAGCTCCGTTCTATCTGTATTTCAAATATGGAAGGGAGCCTGACATAGCATACGAGGGTATCTACGAGCGTGAACTGCCATATGATTCCAGCCCGGCTGTGGTCAATGCCATGATGAAAGGTGGTGTGGGAGATCCAACGATAGATGGATTTGCTGCAACCGTAATGGACCTAATTCATCGGGATTACCTGAGAATCGATGATAGCAACCCACGGAATATCGTGCTGCATATAACCGGTCCGGAGAGGGAGAAAGGAGATTCTCCAGGACTTCTGGACTTCGAACAGGATGTGCTGGACCTCATCGTACAGCATTCTGATGGACGCCAGTTATATTGGAAAGAGTTTCAGGCCGGGCTCAAAAAAGGCACATCCTTTTATAATTTCATAAATTCGTGGAATAAAAAGGTGAAGGCTCATATAGATCTTGAAAAGCTGTTCATCGAAAAAGGTGCCACGAAAATGGACTATTTTGCAGGTATTCTTTTCCTTGTGTCCCTCCTTAGCCTTTTCGCTATTCCCTGGCTGGGAGACTCGTCTGCTTATCCGATAATTGAAAAATTGGGTTTCATGCCTATAATCATTGCAGTCATTTCACCTGTTGTGCTCGTCCTCAATGCCAGATACCGGACCTTTCTGGGCAGATGGACTCCCGAAGGTAAGCTTTACGTAGAGCGCTGGAAGAACTTCAAGAAATACATAACGGATTTCTCAGATCTTAAGGAGCATCCTCCCGGCTCTGTGAAATTATGGGACCATTATATGGTGTATGCCATGGCACTGGGTGTGGCTGAAGAGGCACTCAGGCACATGTCTGTCATAGTTCCCAAAGAGGAGTTCCGGGCGAGCCATTTCCATAACAGGGTCTATATTACAGGCTATTCTTCTGATTTCAGCCATGCTTACCAGAGATCAGCTCCAAAGTCCTCTTCAGGAGGAAGCCGCGGAGTAGGTGGTTCTGGCGGTGGCTTCGGTGGTGGTGGAGGCGGTGCCAGATAAATTTAGAAAGGAGATAAAAAGATGATAGAATTATTGTGGATAATAGGCATAGTTCTTGTTATAGCATTGATTATTGCAGTGTTTGTCTTTTCTGTTTATAACAAGCTTGTAGCTTTACGTAACAGGGTGGAGAATGCATGGGCTCAGGTAGATGTCCAGCTTAAGCGCAGGTTCGACCTGATACCCAATATCGTGGAAACAGTAAAAGGCTACGCAAAACATGAGCAATCTGTTTTTGAAGAGGTCACGAAAGCCAGGTCTGCATGGATGTCGGCATCTACTGTAGGTGAGGCTGCACAGGCCTCTAACATGCTTACCAATGCATTGAAGTCCTTATTTGCTGTTGCAGAGGCTTATCCTGAACTTAAGGCCAACGAAAATTTCAGGCAATTGCAGCAGGAACTCTCACAGACCGAAGATAAGATCGCCTATAGCAGGCAGTTCTACAATGATACTGTCATGAAATACAACATTTCCATCCAGCAGATACCGAACAATATAATTGCAGGCATGTTCAGTTTTGAAAAGAAGGACTTATTAGAGACTGCGGAAGAGGAAAAGATCGCTCCAAAGGTAAATTTTGAGTCATAGCCCTTAAGCCGGTTGAACAGGCTTTAGTCTTTCTCCTCTTTTTTCTCAATTTCCTATCAGAATACTTCATCGACCATCTGTTCTTAACCGGAAAACAGTTGGATTTTATTATCTTTAATTATCATTAAATTTTGTGGTGTTCAATTTTATAGTGTTATTTGTAATATTTACCTGTAAGTTCTCTGATAGTGATCTCAATAACGCCTGTGCCTTTTACCATATTATCGGGTAACACTGTTCCATTTAAATGGGGAGTGTATTTGTTCACGATCTCATTTAAGACAATTTTCTTCAGATCGTGGTCTTCAATGACCGTTGCTGTTCCGGTCATAACGATGCTTTCATACTCCGTATTGATTCCACATGGCGAGTTATCAAGAATAAGACCTTTCATGTCATAGATCTGAAAACATATTTTTTCATTTGACAATATATTACAGATCTTTTGTCCCACTGGCAAGCCATGAATGTAGATCTTGTCCTCATAATAAACGAAATGGACCGGGACAACATACGGATATCCATTTTCATTTATGGTTGCAATATTGCCTACAGGTGCTTTTAATAATATCTCTTTTATTTGTTCTTCATGCAATTGATGATACTTCATACGATCTTGCATACAATTTCCCCCTTAAAACAGATCTTCTTTTTAAATATTCGCATACTTAGGGTTATCTTCCATAAATAAATAGGTCTGATCCACCTTATACATCTAATGTCTAGCATTCTGCTTTTCAAGCTTAAGCAGATGTTCCTTTATGTGCAAGCCGGATCTATAACCTGTAAGTTTTCCATTTTTGCCTATGACCCTATGACAGGGAATAAAGATAGGTATAGGATTGCGGCTGGCTGCAAGTCCAACAGCCCTTGAAGCTTTTTTATTACCTACTTTCTGTGCTATTTCCTCATAACTTCTGTTCTCACCATAAGGAATGGAGCTTAAAGCTTCCCATACGCGCAGCATGAATCCTGTTCCAACGGGAGCAAGGTGGAGATTGAACACTTTTTGTTTTCCGGCAAGATAACTCTTCAATTGTCTGTTTGCCTCTTTCAATAGTTCTGTTTCATTTAATATAGCATCCTCTGGAAAGCTCTCTCCATGAAAGTATACGTTCGTAATGCTATTGTTGCTGTCAACAATTCCTATTTTTCCAATGTCGGTTTGATAGAAGGATATACTTCTCATGATTTTATTTGTCATCTCCGTACTTTGAATTAAGTCTTATGCCACTTAATTATATCATAGTGTTCATTTTCCATATATGACAGGATATTTCAAAGACCACTTTGGATTCAGGCTCATGTAGTTTTTACCTGACAAATGTTAAAGTCATCAGCTTTCAATAAATAGAAATAGTTTAGATATTATTCTGGGAATATATTCCGGATTCGATGACCAATGAGATTAAACCTGATCCAATTTCTGGCAAATTCTTCCCTTATGATGTCTGGCATCTTTATGCCTGTTTTTGCGAGATCCCTTGGTGCTTCATATTTTGAAGTTGGCCTCATCAGTGCCTTTTTTGCAGCAGCTTCCTTTTTCTCTTCGTTCATATTTGGAAAAGCCGCCGATATCAACCGTCTGCGTCCTATAATCCTCGCAGGTCTTGCAGTTTCTGCAGTGTCTTTCTTCATGCAGATATTCGCTTATAATGCCGCCTCACTTGCTGTGATCCGTGCAATGGTGGGTTTCAGTGTAGGAGTGTATCCGGCCGCCCTTATTGTTAGCGTTTATTATGAAAAGGAAAGTATCGGCAAATTTAGCTCTTTTGGCTCCCTTGGCTGGATGATAGGATACCTGGTTGCCGGGTTCATAGGGAACATAGAGCATCTTTTCATTATATCATCTCTTTTCTTCACCATCGCTTTTTTTGCAGCTTTTGGACTTACGGACGTACAGAAGCCTTCTATTTCCGTGAGCTATTTTTCATTGGCTGTTTTCAGAAAGAACCTTGATGTCTACCTGTCGATGTTCCTGAGGCATACGGGCGCAGTTGCTGTGTGGATCATTTTACCTCTCTACATGGCTTTCCTTGGTGCTTCTAATTTCTGGATAGGGATCATATATGCCATCAACCCATCCATTCAATTCCTAATCATGCGCAGGCTGGATAAATTCAGGAACGTATGGCTCATCAAATGGGGCATTATCACTTCCGGGCTGTCATTTGTAAGCTATTCTCTGGCACAGGATTTCTATTCCATTGTTCCCGGAATGATCCTGATAGCTTTTGGATGGTCTTTCTTGTACGTAGGTGCAAATCAGCTGGTTGTGGAGCGGAGCATTGAAAAAGCAAGTTCTATAGGTATTTTGAATTCCACCACATCTGCAGCGGACATTGCGGGATCGATAATCGGGGGATTGATCATGCAATACTTTGGTTTCAGGCAAACAATGGTGTTCGCTGTGATATGTTCAATACTGGCTATGATGGTTTTTAGCTGGATCAACAGATCTCCACACAAGAGCACTATTTAAGTCGCTATGATCTTGCTTTCCATTTAATACAGGATCATGATTTCTGTTTTATTCTCCCATGAACACTTTTTTAATCAAGTAAAGCTTATTTTCATCAGAACTTTCAGCTATTATGTCAGACATTGTGTTTCAGACAATTACCAGAGGTAATATTTCATGATGAAATATGTCAGTGGTTTTCAGAAATTGATCATCAAAGCAATTATTCTGATGATGATAGTAGTCATTCTCAGCTCCACTCTGGAAATTGGATGGATAATACTTAGCGACCTGATCGAGCCCCCGGTACTGTTCCTCAATGTAGAAAAAGTATTGGATATATTCGGTCTTTTCTTCCTTGTCCTTATAGGCATTGAATTGCTGGAAACCATTAAGATGATCATCAATGAATCCACATTGAACGTCGATGTGATCATACTTGTAGGTATCACTGCAATTGTAAGAAAAGTAATGATAATCGATCTGAAAACCACTCCTCCACTGTTCCTGGTAGGGATGGGCGTGCTGGTGATAGCTCTGGCAGGAGCATATTATCTGATAAACAGATCAGGCAAAGAGTTCAGATGTGAACTTAAATGAAATGTACTGAAATTGGCCGTTACTCTAAAAAGAAGAACAGCCTTTGATGCTCCGTTATCTAACAAGTTCACCATATGCTCTTTTCAGTTCATTTTTTGGATCATTACCGTATTTGAAATTCAATTTCTGTGAATGTGCCTCTATAGTTACTGTCCATTCTGATCTGCTGGTACTGTCCTCATCACCTGTTTCCCTGTACCTGACCTTTACTGAATCGATGCTGGAATTTGGAATAGAGAAATTTGCAGGGTTTTCTTTCATTATCTCTTCAGGTGCCATGCTCAGATACCTCTGAGTGTAGTTCATTCCGCCAGATATCTGGCTGCCCCATTGCCCGAAAAAACCCTTTCCTTCCTGTTCGGCTTGCTGCCTTGCATCCTCTACCACTTTTTTCATGATCTCCGATGTTAATTTGGCAAAAATGCTCTGATCCTGTGTGACGATGAGAGTAAAGCTATCGTTGGCAAAGCCCATTAGTTTAGGTTTACGAAGAGGTCCTATTACTGAAACTATGTTTCCATTTGCTGACATACTTGTACTCCAATATTATATTTTTATCTATTTAGAAATTCAAGTATTTCAATTTATGCTTTGACATTATAGATGCTCACGTGAAGTTGCTACAAGTGCATTGTTCTTCAAAAAATAAAATTGAATCCAACTGTGACAGAATAAAGAATTAGTAAAGAGAATAGTCATCCAAATCCGTTAACTCTGTGGTTGTATCTGCCCACAGTTGAGATCGTAACATGACGATTTCCACAAAACAAAAAAAAGAATGAAAGAGAGAACTTCAGTTCTCACCGATCCATTCACTGACTTTATCAGGATTATTCTCAACCCACTTTCTGGCAGCATCCTCTTCGGGCATGCCGTCTGCAAGGTCTGCCATGACGGACTGAATATCCTCATGGGTCCACTTAAATCTGCTGATGATCTGATAAAGTTCGGGATCGTCTTCTTCAAGTCCAGCTCTTGCAAGAGTTTCCACATGGTCTGCTTCACCATAGGCTCCTTGCGGATCATTCAGATATTTCAGGTCAAAGCTGTTGAAAGCCCAATGTGGTGACCATAGGGTCACAACTATCCATTCCTCATCCATGACTGAACTCTTGAGTTCAGATGCCATGCCTGCACTGCTGCTTGCGACAAGCTCGTAATCAAGCCCATAATCATTGATGGCAGTTTCAGTTGTCTGCATAATACCTGCTCCGGGATCGATACCTATAATCTTACCGTTGAACTGATCTTTGTTCGCATTGAGCTCTTCAATTGAATCAATAGTAACATATGTTGGAACAACAAGTCCTATGAGGCAGTCTTCAAGGTTCACAGCAACACTGTCAATGTCCTCTCCATACCTTTCCCAGTAGTTCTTCTGTGTCAAAGGAAGCCATGCAGAAGTCGTAAAATCGAACTGGCTGTCTGCAAGCCCCTGATAGAGTGCACCTGCATCAACAGCTATTATCTCCACATCATAACCTGCCTCTTCAAGGACAAGCTTCATGACATTGGTACTGGCTATCTCGCCATCCCAGAGAACATAGCCAATGGTTGCTTCCTTAGTAGTGGTTGCTTCATCAGTAACAGCATCTCCGGTTGTGTCCTGGTCAGCACAGCCGCTTACCATGACCAGCATGGAAAGCATTATAAGCACTGAAAGGACTTTTATTTTTCTTTTCATTTTATCACAACGCTCAATATATTCTATGGAACAGACCGCATGGTCCGTAAACATCATAATCTTATTTTTTAGGTGTAATGCTCTGTGTTAGTCTATCAAGCACGATGGCAATGATCACGATCCCAAGACCCGCCTCAAATCCTTGGGCGATATCAACTCTCTGGATGCCTACCAGTACCTGATATCCAAGTCCCCGCGCACCTATCATTGCTGCAATGACCACCATGGAAAGAGAAAGCATTATGCACTGGTTAACACCTGCCATGATCGTCGGAAGAGCAACGGGAAGCTCTACTTTGAAAAGCTTTTGCATTGGTGTCGTGCCAAAAGCATTTGCCACCTCGTTCAGTTCCACAGGAACCTGGCGGATACCAAGGTTGGTCAGGCGGACAGCAGGTGGCATTGAAAATACTATTGTTGCAACAAGTCCCGGAACATTACCTAATCCGAAGAATATCACTGCTGGGATCAGGTAGACAAAAGAAGGCATTGTCTGCATGAGATCAAGTACCGGCTTAACAACATGGAACACAGTTTCATTCTTTGCTGCCAGAATACCTGTTGGGATCCCTACAAACAAAGCCACGGTCGCAGATGATAATACAAGGGCTATGGTTTCCATGGAAAGTTTCCACAGACCCATATTATCTATCAACAAGAAACCAATTGCTGTTCCTAATGTCAGTTTCAGGTCTCTTCGGGAAATCATATAGACAATGACAGTAACAACGAGAATGAATGCAACAGGTGGTAAAAATAATAATATTTCCTTGAATCCTGATATAAGCGTATCAATGAATTCGCTGAAGATATCCAGTAAAAAACCAAAATTATCATTCAGCCAGTAAACACCTGATTCAACGGTATTGCCTATGGGTATCTCAGGTAAGATCATTCTTATCCTCCACCTTTATTGCCAGGGCACCAAGTATGCTGCCTCTGACTATGACCCCCATGAGCTTATTGTTGTCATTTATCACTGCCAGCGGAAAATTACTGTCTGCTGCCATTGGGATTATGTCCTTGACGGGCAGGTCCGGTGCAACCGCCGGTACGTCTGTGATCAGCACATCATGCAATGTCTTATGCTCTTTAACAGCCTGAACAGCATCTTCAATGAGGATTACTCCTTTTATTCTTTTCTCATTATCGACTACAAATATTGATGATATGCCATGTCTTTTCATGAGTTGCATTGCAACTGGAAGCCCTGAATTAATGGATACTACGGGTTCTGGCCGCTTCATCACATTTTCTGCAGTGAGTATCTTTGTCCTGTCAACCCCTGCAACGAATTCTGATACATAGTCGTCTGCAGGATTGGTGAGTATCTCTTCAGCTGTCCCTATCTGGGCAATGACCCCATCCTTCATAATTGCTATGCGGTTTCCAAGTTTCAGGGCTTCGTCAAGGTCATGGGATACGAATACAATGGTCTTCCTGAGTTTGTCCTGAAGTGCAAGTAATTCATCCTGCATTTCAGTCCGGATGAGCGGATCAAGTGCACTGAATGCCTCGTCCATAAGCAAAATATCAGGGTCTGTGGCAAGCGCCCTGGCAAGCCCCACCCTCTGCTGCATCCCTCCACTCAGTTGCGATGTTTTGCTTGCTTCATAACCCTTAAGACCGACTTTGGCAATAGCCTCTTCTGCTTTTAAGTATCGTTCTTCTTTTGAGATGTTTTGTATCTCAAGTCCGAAAGCCACGTTATCAATAACTGTCCTGTGAGGCAGAAGAGCAAAGCTCTGGAAGACCATGCTCATTTTCTTTCTTCTGGCTTTCCTTAGCTCTGTGTCATCCATAGTGGCTATGTCATCGCCATCGATGAGTATATGTCCGTCGCTGGGATCTATAAGACGGTTCAGGCAACGTAAAAGAGTTGATTTACCCGAACCTGAGAGTCCCATAAGTACAAAGGTTTCACCTTCGTAAACATCGAAGTTCACGTTGTAGAGACCTACAGTTTGTTTTGTTCTTTCAAATATTTCCTGTTTTGAGATTCCTTGCTCTACTAAAGAAATTGCTTTTGAAGGGTTTTTCCCAAATACTTTTATGAGGTTACGCACCTCAATTTTCTTTTCTCTATAAATTGTAATACCTCGATCTGAAAAAAGCCATTTGAATTATTTGACTATGAGTATAAAAAGTAACCATTTATAAACCCATCGCTTAAAACCAAGAAAAATAAATTCATTTTAAGCTTCTTTTCTCAAAATAAACCCCATTATGCTTTTTT
>CALBTS010000332.1 GCA_937968035.1 uncultured Methanomethylovorans sp. | reverse complement strand
ACCACCGAGATCTACACTCTTTCCCTACACGACGCTCTTCCGATCTAGGATATAAGTATAATTGACGACCTCAATATTGATACCGCAGAAATTGGCAATTTGAACCAAGAAATGCGCACAAGTCACTATTGCAGCCAATCAGTTGACGAAAACATCATGCGGCAGAACTATTACATGTTTCTGGAAACTGGCAATAAACAATACTTTAGGAATTTCAAATCAAGTAGCTCGGTGGCTGGTTATAACAGGAATCAGCGATTGAACTTTGTTAACAAACACAACACTCGATACAACGGGAACCGCACCCGGGAAATTCACGAAAGGATGGAATTTGCATTGGGTAGTATCTCAGGTAATATTTCTGGAAAAATGAGCCGGTTGTTTCAATCAATGATAAAAGAGTTGAAATCGGCCATATGGAATCTTTTCTGAAAGTGATCCCATCTTTTGTGTTTAAATCATTTTCGTAATACACATGACATCAAATTAAATGTACTTAAACCCAGTTTATAGGTACCTTAATTCGCTTTTATTGTACTCCTTTTTTGAATACTCGCTGATTTGCAGATATTTGATGTTTTTATGTTAGTCTACCAATGAACTGACTTATTTGAGATTAATCTGATTTAGAAAATCACAAGAAATGTAAAACATAGTACCCGCAGTGAAAATATGCTGACCATTTCAGTTTATTTGGCTATAAACAGTCATTCGTAATACAGGTACCTTAATTATGTAGGTTTTAAAGACCCTTAAAGAAATGTTCCAGAGATTTCACTTGTGGATGGGCATCAAGGACTTTAAGCAGTGTGGTCATATGAAAGTTCTTACCGGATTCCAAATTGCTGTAAGATATCCTCGGGATGTCGTTCTTTGCACAAAACCGTTCCAGGGAAAGGTTGGTCGCTTTTCTGAGTTCCAGGATTTTCTTACCAATATCATTTAGAATTTCCTGGTGGCGATCAGGAATTGGACTTTTTCGTTCGTAAGCCATAATGAATTCTCCAATGGTGATTTGCAGGACCGAATTTCGGGAAATTTCATCATATGTCATAATTTTTACCACATAATTGAAACATTTATATAATTATTACCATATAATTATGACATATTGTTAATTTTGTAAAATGAAAAAGAAAGTAAAGATACTGCAGAACAGCATATGTGTTGATCAGGAGAAAATGACGAATTGCCTGATTTTGATATTTACAGAGAATGGTGTTGTAAAGGAAACGGTTTCAGTTCAGCTTCCAGAGTGGTTTAATTTCTGGTCGGAAGAATATCACTACTATCAACCATGTTTGAATTGACAAACATAAAATGAATCCTATGCTTAAAAGAGAACTAATATACAATGATCACTTTTGTTCAATAGTGAATATTATGTTGCAAGTGACTGATATTTAATCAATAATGTTTAATGTCCAATAATGGCTGTTTCACTTATAGTATTAACCAATCAAAACTGAATGTTTTATGAGCGCAAAATACAGTAATACCACTGCAGATTTCCTTAGCTGGGATCAAAACCTGAACCTGATAAGAAAATTATTTGATGATAAAGAATATAGAATTTCATTGTTTATGTCGGTTGGTAGTTTCTGGGGGTTACGTGTAAGTGATATCCTGAATATAAAATGGACTGATATTCTCGATAAAGATGAATTTGTTTTGGTGGAGAAGAAAACCGGTAAGACTCGTGAAATAAAAATCAATCGGCAATTACAACAACACATCAGAGAATGTTTTTACTACATAAAGCCAGTATCTGTTGACCAGCCAGTTTTCCTCAGCCAGAAGAACACAATCTACTCTATTCAACGGTTGAATACAATCTTCAAAACCTTAAAATCAAAATATAACCTTAAGGTGGGTAATTTCTCGACACATAGTATGAGGAAGACATTTGGCCGTGAAGTCTTCAATAAGGCTGGAACGAATGCTGAATTAGCACTGGTCAAGCTGAGTCAGTTATTCAATCATTCCTCAGTAATGGTGACTCGCAGGTATCTGGGTATCTCACGAGACGAATTATTGCAAACATACGATGCATTGACTTTTTAAGATGCTGAATCCCTGATAAGTTCGTAACTTTAATTGTTACCAATTTTCCTATACCCGTAAACCAATAGAATTATTACAATATGGCAGCAAACACGAGAATTATCTGTCCAAAATGCGGTCATGAATTCAATGTTGAGGATGTACTTGCCCAGCAGATTGAAGAAAAGTATCGCAACGAAATGAATCAGAGTATCACAAAGATTCAGGAAGAGTATGCACAAAAAGACCAAGCCATTAAACAAAAGGAAGCAGACCTCAAGCTGCAACAAGCTAATATCGATCAATTGGTTTCTGAAAAGCTAAAAACCGAATCTCAAAACGCAGCCAAGCAAATAAAAAGCCAGGTCGAAAAACAGTACGAGCAGCAGTTAAAAACATTATCAGAAGAGGCCGAGTCAGCAAAAAAGGAGATATCTGATTTAAAAACTACCAAAATTGAAAATGAACAGTTGAAACGGAAGCTGAAAGATCAGGAACAAGACCTGGTATTAAAATATGAACAGCAACTTTCCGAAAAACTCCAGCAGGAAACCGAGAGCATCCAAAAAAGAGAATCGGAACGGGTTGAGTTAAAATTAAAAGAGCGTGATGAATTGATCGGCTCCTTGAAAAAGCAGGTTGAGGAAATGAGTCGGAAGGCTGAACAGGGGTCAATGCAGATGCAGGGAGAAGTTCAGGAGTTGGCCATTGAAGAGATTCTCAGAAACCTGTTCCCGGTCGATTTAATTGAAGAAGTCGGAAAAGGAATTAAAGGTGCTGATGTAATTCACACAGTTCGGAATCGGTTCGGAATTGATTGTGGGAAGATACTTTATGAAAGTAAAAGGACAAAGTCATTTGTCCAGGATTGGATCCCGAAATTGAAAGCGGATGCTATATCAGTGAAAGCCGATGTGCTGGTAATCATCACAGAAGCATTACCCGATGGAATCGATAAAATTGGACAAAGGGATGGGGTATGGATATGCAATTTCTTTGATTTTAAGGGTCTGGTAATCGTTCTCCGGGAAAGTCTTATTAAAATTTCCGAAGCATATTCATCACAAACCAATAAGGGTGAGAAAATGCAGATGTTGTACGACTATCTGACGAGCAATGAATTTATGATGCAGGTAGGGGCCATCGTTGAAGGTTTTTCAGATCTCCAGGATAGCTATGTCAGAGAAAAACGAGCGATGGAACGGATATGGAAGGAACGGGAAAAACAACTGGAAAAGGTATTACTGAACACCAACCATTTCATTGGTTCGATAAAGGGTATTGCCGGGACATCGATACCGCAATTGCAGGAAATTGACAAGCATGAGGACACTCCAGAGCTACCTGAAAACTCTTAATCCCCTGGAAGATTCAAATAGCCGCTTAATATTTCTAATTTGAGACCTTCTGAAACAGTTTATAAATAAAGAGTTACAGAGTGACCTTGTATAAATTAGAAAATATTAGAAAAAATATGAATCTCAATTGGAACCTAAACTGCAACTATTCCCCGTTATTTTGTGAAGATTATAATCCAGAATCAATAATACCATTTCATCCAGTTTATCTCCAAGTTCCCATTGGTCAGGTGCGCTGGCGTAAATGACGCAATCATTGACTTTGATTTTACTATATACGATAGGGTTGCCATTTTCGTCACGTTCTCTGCGAATAGTGCCATGAAAGCAACGATTCCAATCATTGCCTGCTTTGGCCATAAAGATCTCAGTAATCTCAAACCTGTCCTTCATGTTCATATGAACTGATTTCTCATGCAAAGATAAGAATATTGATCTGAATATTAGGCTTTTGGAAAGTTATCATTTGTGGTAACTAACTGAAATCGAATTCCAACAATTTGTCATCGGCTTCTTTTTCGGTCATATTATTCATTAACATACCATGCTCATCATTCAATAACTGTTCTTTGGACTGAAACAGATCGGTCAAGACCCAATTGCATGTACTTTCATTAAGGGTATGGGTGCACCGTAATAGCTTCTTTTTCTTTTTATCCAGAACGAAGAGTTTCAGCTTAAGGCCTTCCTGCAGAACATTAACGAAGGTTACCTTGCGGTATTTTATGTCACCATTGCTGAGAAATTCAAGTAAATCATATTCATTCGCAATAGTTACAAGTTGATGTTGGCAAATTATACAAGGTGCCGTAATAATGAAGCCTCTGGCAATGGTTTGAAATGCTTTTGGGATTTCATCATCCGGAGTAGCGTTTGTAATTATTTTAATGGAATCCATAGGGTTTATTTTACTATAAATACAGGAGAAATTGATTTTTGGATTACAGTTGAGGTAAGATCCACTCCCCGGTTGTATCCCCCCATACCCGCCCCCTCGGTAGGGGCACCCACTCATAGATGCGTGGTGCTACACGAAGCTGATTTCCAGCAGTTTTACAAATTCTGAAAATTAAGGGATAGAAAAAAATTTTAAAAAAATTTTCTGGGCCTGAAAAGCCGATTAGCAAATTTAGAAATGGATTTTTTTTGAAAAATCAAAACCAGTTGTCAAATAGGAAGAATTGGTAATTATAACATCTTTAATATCAGACGAAAAAGATGCATATTCTTCATTTAACAGAGTTTATTTATATCCTTCAAAGATACCCAGGCCAAATAAAGCAAAATCATATTTTACCGGGTCGTGCTTGTCCAATTGTCTTAAAACTTCATCAAGTTCCTGTACTGCTTTGGCATCATTCATTTTTCTTTTTAGTAGACCCAGTTTCCGGGCAACATTGCCTGTGTGCACATCCAGAGGACATGATAGGATTGATGGAGAGATACTCTTCCAAATGCCAAAATCAACACCTGCATTATCCTGGCGAATCATCCACCTGAGATACATATTAATTTTTTTCGCTGCCGATCCATTTAAAGGATCTGGCAAGTGTTTCTGGGTTCTTAACAGATGAGGTACCTCAAAAAATTCCTTTTTCAGTTCGTGAATGGCAGGTTGAAGTGAGTCACTGGTTTTAAATTTCGTAAATATTCCTTCCAACCCGCTTTTAATTTTATAAATGTGCTTCAGGCCCTCGATGAATGTTAACAGGTCATCCGAATTAAATGTGCGATGCACAAATCCGTCAATTTGCTTTAGATGATGCTCTTTGTGGTTAATTATGAAGTCATATGGAGATTCTCCCATGTACGCCAGCATTCGTTTTGCATTTTTCACAATGGAAGTCCTGTTGCCCCAAGAAATTATAGCGGATAGAAATCCTGATATTTCAATATCCTCCTTTTTCGAGTATGAGTGAGGTATTTGAATAGGGTCGAGTTCAATGAATTTTGGGTTGTTATATTGGGCAACCTTTTCATCAAGAAAATTCTTCAGCTCTTTTATGTTTTGTTCCATGCATCTATCTTTACACATGGCAAAAATACTAATAATGAAGGGGGTTTCCTATGCTACCTTAATTATCCGAAGGAACATGTTTCTACGGTGGATGGTCAGAGATGATGACCGTGGTGTTGATTTTGGCCTGTGGCATTCC
>CALBTS010000331.1 GCA_937968035.1 uncultured Methanomethylovorans sp. | reverse complement strand
CAGCAAAACAGGTAATATTACCTGATCCTGTTTTCCCTCCTGCAGCAGAAAAAGGATCTGTTCATTTTGTTGATGTTCCCGGAGCTAAACAATCGGTTATAAGGATAGGTTATCTTGCCCTGCCCCGTAACCATGAAGATTTCTATAAGGCTGAAACAGCAAATTTCATGCTGGGAGGAGGTGCAAGTGCACGTCTTTTCATGGTTTTACGTGAAGAAAAAGGCTTTACATACGGTGCTTATTCGACCTTTAACGGGAGAGAGAAATACGGTGTCTTTTTAGCATATGCATCTGTCCGCTCAGATGCTACATTTGAGTCGGTGAAGCTGTTCAGGGATATTATGCTGGAATATCGTAACGGTATAACGCCTGAAATAGCTGATTTCACAAAAGGCTCACTTCTGAAAGCCAATGCACTCAGGTTCGAAACAAATGAAGCTCTTCTCGATATGCTAAGGACTATGAAGATCAACGGACTTCCCGAGGATTATATAAAACAGGAAGAAACTTATCTGCGCAGCCTGACAACGGATCAGGTTAATGCCACCATACAGAAATATATTGATCCGTCAAAGATGTATTACGTGATTGTTGGCGATGCTGCAACCCAGTTCAATGCTCTTGAAAAATTAGGGTTTGGCAAACCGGTACTGGCTAAGTAGCAATTTTTATTTTATATTTGAACAATAATTACAAACCACCAGACTGCACGGTCGCATTACTGCACGACCGTATGACAATACCAGCCCGCATGGTGGAATTCCCGCTGTTGCGGGACAGGGTCCGACACGCAGGACTTTGTTATTTGAAATAAGGATTGTAATTCCGCCCGGATGGTGGAATGGTAGACACGCAGGACTTAAAATCCTGTGAGCAGTAATGCTTGTGCGGGTTCAAGTCCCGCTCCGGGTACTGTGCCCTCCGAAGCTTCAGCGAAGGCGGGCTGAAAAAGTACGAGAGTGAGAGCGAGTAGTTCGAACGAACACTCTCGTCTCTTTTTGCTCAAGACTCACTCTCCCACTCACACTTTTTGTCGAAGCAAGCACTGCATTGTAAAATCTTGGGACCAATTGTCATTCGATTGTTATTCGATAGTATATGTCTCTAAGCTGGATAAACCGGTCGCCTTAACCACATTCTGCGAGGGGAATAGACATTTAATAGTAATCTATAGTTCATGATATTAAGTCCGGATTTGTGGTGACTCAACCTAAAAAAGTTTACAGATTAATCCTTGAATTCTGATATCATTTTATATGTTACACGGTTGGGACGTAAAACCATTATACCATTATGCCTTAGTACCTCTGCAACAAGGCCGCTGAGCCGTTACACCTTTACAGATTTACGTCGTTATTTATACGGCAGCCCCATTTTACGGGCAATCTCCCTGAAACGGGGTTCTTCCCGGATAATATCAAAAATTGGGCCCCTCAGATAAGGCAGGTTTGTTTCGCGTATTTTGTACGCTTTTTCCAGATATTCCAGCGCTGCTTCTATGTTACCTGCAAAAATATACAGTAATGCCAGGAAAGTGGGATTGACATAAGTCGAATCGCCTGATATCTTAGCTTTTGCAGCTTTGGTCAATGCAACAGCATATCCTGTATCATTAAAGTCATCACTAAAACAGCCTTCAAATCCAGCATTTTGCTCAAAATCTCTTTTAATTACTTCCCAGGCTTCATCGTATCTTCCTGTAATATGCAAGGCCCACTCAAGTGCTGAATGAGCTACAGGTGATGCTGGTTCCATCCTTATCGCTTCCCTGGCAAACCTTATGGCATCTTCAAAACGGCGCACAAATACTAAATCAACACTGTAAAGACTTATTATAAGAGGATTAAATGGATCCAGTTTGAGAGCTAACTCAATCTCTGTCATTGCTTCTTCGGGTCTCCCCATAATGTTCAGGAGATGCGAATAGTATGCATGTGCTTCCGCATGATTGGGATTGATCTCCAATGCTTTTTTAAATACTGATTCACCACTTTCCCAGTCCCACATCATCCATGTATTAATACATGCCAGTGT
>CALBTS010000330.1 GCA_937968035.1 uncultured Methanomethylovorans sp. | reverse complement strand
ACAAAATACAGCATAACTCAACCTTCAGGTATTATCCTGAAATAAATAATGAAATATGCCCTGCCTCTGATGATATACACTTCCTTGACTGCAGTGGTTAATTTAACGGCCATTACAGCCACCTTCTCACCTCGGTTGATCTCCGGGAAGTCCACCAGGCAGATAGCCTTAAAAGGGCAATAAATGCGCCTGAGCGAGCCTTTCTCATCTATTACAAGAATGCTGTCTTCCTCAACCCATTTTAATAGTTCTCGAATATATTTTTCATTATCCATAAAAAACCTTTAAGAGAGGTACCAGAAGCTTTTATCTTTTCTAAGATGTTGTAATAGAGCAGATATGAACAAATATGAGCCAACGTTTCGATCAAGAAAAGTGTCTATATATGAGCTCTTTGTGGCCGAGGTAAACAGATTATAAGTCTTCCAGAGATCAATATTCCCTTCATCTGATCTGCAAAACGACTTATCTTGATAGTAATCTCTGGCTACTGAGGAGATTTGTGTATCCGATAACGGCATAAGATCAATCTCCTTCTTTTGCTTCTGTGGCAGATACTGATACAACCTGCTCCTGCCAATCATCAAAGCAAATTGCTGTTCAGTAAGAACATATTCATTCAGGCTGTTAAGGTTGTTAAGCTGTCTTTTTGCATCAAACCTTGTCAACAGTTGGAAAACACGGTTGAAGAGATCAGGAAGTGATGTCACCCTGATATCTCCGGCAAAGCCATCTGTAGATACACAGAGGTTTGTGCATACCCAGTTTTTGAATCCGACAAACACCTTGAACCGTTCTTCTCCTTTTCTTCCAGACAAACTGTCATTATTGTAGGCTCTGACTCCGCCAATGCTCAGTGAAAGATCATTCCCTCCAACATTTGCTGTAATATCAGGAAGGTCAAACATGAATGCCATCCTTTCATAGTAGATGGTTTTCTCGTGATCCTGAAGATGTTCCACAGGCTTCCCCATGGCCTCCGGTATTCTGCCTTTTATTGGATGCGAAATCCTTATAGACGGTGAGGATATCCTTTCTCCTGAAAAGAATCGTCTGCCAACTTCGCCGATAATATCAATAAAGTCTGAATGACTGATCGTGCATTCGTTGTCTTTTGCAAAGACAGGGATGATACAATTATTCCTGAGCTCATCATAACATATTCTATGAGTATTGGCCACAATGAAATTGTCACCCTGGCTGATTTTTTCTGCCGAGACAACCTCTTCGGGGTTAACTTGGAGTACTTCCATGTTCTTCATTTTTAACAGGTTCAACTACGTTATTAGTGATCTCTTTCTCTATCTCCAATTTTCTTTGGATGCAGAGCGATTCGATCTTATCCCTGAGTGTTGGATATTTAATCAGGATAGACCTCAATTCAGGTATTGTCCTGGCCTCAGCAATCTGCTTATGAATATGCTCCATAAGTTCATCACCCATGCACCAGGTTCTTATCCTTTCACCAGTGAGAGTAGAAGGGGGGAAGGCAAATTTGTCCATAAACAGACCTGTCCTATCCTTTGAAGCTGTCGCCTGATGTTTAATGTCAAGGTCCAGAACAAGACTGAATTCATAATCCATTCCGTCTCTGGTGACACCTTTAAGACCGACCTTCTCTGCCACCATCTTTCCGTTTTTATCAGTGAGAACATAATCCTGCTTCGACCTGATAGTCGCAATGACATGGCATGGGCTCTGAAGTATCTTCTGTACAAAAGCATTATGCCTTGGTGTAAGCTTCGACCAGTTCGTAAATGAGTTACCAGCCATGTTTCCATGAACATCAAGTATGCCACCTGTACCTTCCCATTCATGTGAGATACTGTCAATAATGATAACCTTCATTCCTGCTTTTTCACAGGACTCGATGGCATCGATGTATCTCTCTGGAGAGAATGGTTCTTCAAGGGATAGGACATTATATCGGCCTAGAGAAGAATACAGATGAGCAGAATGATACTCTGTATCAATAATTCCAATTTTTGACCAGTCCTTACACAGGCCATTAGCGATTAGCAGGGAACTGTATGTTTTACCAGATCCCGAGGGTCCCTGAACAGCCATCTTAATGACAGCTTGTTTTCTTTGAGCGATAATTAATTCCATAATAGTTTTGTTTTTGGTACGAAAAGAGAATGGGGCCGAAGCCCCTTCCCTTTACAGAGGCATTTCAACCTCATGTTCAGCGAGAACTCTCTGTTCCACACTCTCACCTT
>CALBTS010000329.1 GCA_937968035.1 uncultured Methanomethylovorans sp. | reverse complement strand
AAATCCTGATTGCAAGACAGGAAGGAAAACCAGTCGAGCCTTACTTGAGCAGAGCACAAACATGGGCTAATCGATACAATGGCGTGATGAACGAAGCCAAAACCATGGCTGGCAAGGATCAAAAGTTGGAATGGGTTTTAGGCCCAACGGAGCATTGTAGCAGTTGCATGAAATTGTCAGGGATTGTCAAACGTGCGAGCGTGTGGCAAGGTGCAGGCATACGACCGCAAAACCCTCCAAACCCAATGTTAGAATGTGGTGGATGGAATTGTCAATGTCAGTTATTACCGACCAAGAAACCAGGTACACGTGGACGCTTCCCGAAGTTGCCATAAAAAAAGTACCCCAAGTGCAACCGACCCTACTCCTGCCGTTGATAGGCTTCAGGCAGGAATTACGCCTATGGGGTACGGTTTCATTGTAACAAATATGAGAAGGTGAGTCAACATTGTCAGACTTTATCGGAATTGACATAACGGGCGATAAGGAAATAGCCGCAGCCTTAGAGCGTGTCCCGTTCGAGGTTGGTAATGCTATTGTCGATGACGTGTCGGATTATATTATCAATGTTTATAAGCATTATCCACCCAGGAAATCAATCAGCAGAGCCGAAGCGTTCCCACACTTGAAAGCACGCACACCAACGGGTAAGATGATAGTCGGTTACGCTTCATGGAAACAATTCAAGAAAGTCATGGCACTCCGCAACGAGGGTAAAATACCTTACAAGCGAACCCAAACACTCCGCAACAACTGGAAACAATACGGAAGCGGTATGAAATCCATTATTGCCAATGAAACAAGCTATGCTGGCTACGTCATGGGTGAGAATGACAATCAATCTAACATGCACAGGATGATTGGCTGGATGAATTTCGACAAGATATTTATTGACCGTCGAGAACGTATCAATCAGATTATTGACGGGGCGATAAAAAAGGGTTTGCATAAGTTGGGGTTTAGTTCGTAACGATAGTATAGTAATATTAACGATATAGATGTATAATTGAGTATATGCTTTGTGAAAGGAGCAGAGGATGAAATCACAGTCATTTGAAAATGGATTAACTGTTAGACAACTAAGAGAGTTAATCAAAGATTGGTCGGATGAAGATGATGTTGGCAATCCATGTGAGATTTTTATCAGAAATGGAAATTATACAAGCAAGGTTAGATCAGTATGGTTATTGAGTCCAAGAGAAAACGAGGACGGCAAAAAGTGGGCTGATATGTTTTTGGATTGGGAAGATGCAGAATTTGAAGATTTAGAAGTGTAACCATCAATTTACATTAACCACTTGACAAGATATTCATATCGTGGTATATATGTTCTATA
>CALBTS010000328.1 GCA_937968035.1 uncultured Methanomethylovorans sp. | reverse complement strand
GTGAAATTGCTCACCCAGGACTGTAAGGATGTCACTGGAGGAGTTATGAATGTGGAAACTGATGCAGTAAAGGCTGTAGATGCAATGATGGAGCATATAGAGAGCAATCGTAGTAAATTGGGCATCTGAAACGTGGATCGCTTACAAATATCGTTATGTAAGGGATGGGAGATCAGAAAAATGGATAGGTTAATTTATGGCCATATGGCCGGTCCCATCCCTTTATAGCCCCTCGTATGCTTTTTTCAATTCAGCGATATCAAACTTCTTCATTTTGAGGAATGCTGCAGTTACCCTTGCCAATTTCTCAGCATCCTTGTCCTGCATCATCTCTTTCATAACAGTGGGCACGATCTGCCATGAAATCCCGAACTTGTCTTTGAGCCATCCACACTGTTCAGCCTCAGGAACAGCTGATAGTTTTCCCCAGTAGTGATCGATCTCTTCCTGGGTATCGCAGTACACTATGAACGATATGGCCTCGCTGAAAGTAAAATTATGCTCATAAGCGCTGTCCATAGCTGCAAATCCTTGGCCTTCAAGAATGAAACCGGCGTGTTGTATCGTGCCTTCCTTATCTGGTCCATCACCAGCACTGTAGCGAAGGATGTAACCAATATTTGCATTACTGAACACCGATGCGTAAGTATTGATCGCTTCTTCTGCTTTTCCACACACATCACCGGTGAACATAAGTGTCGGGGTGATCTTCTGCGTGATCTTTCTGTCACCCATATGCATTATCTGCCATGAAAGACCATGTCTGTCCTGCACCCATGCGTATCTTTCGCTGAAAGGATATGCATCCAAAGGCATGAGCTCTGTACCACCTTTGGATAATTGCTCCCACAACATGTCCACCTCTTCTGTAGTGCCACAGGCAATAAGGAAAGATATGGCTGGGGTAAATGTAAAGAAAGGTCCGGCTGATATCAGCATGAACTCCTGGCCTGATAACTCGATAGTGACCGTTTCTGCTGTTCCGGAAGGGGTACCATGGATCTGCGTGATGTCAATGATCCCGGAATCCCTGAAAAGGGATGTATAGAACTTCGCAACCTCAGCGGCCTCTGTGTCAAACCATAAGTGTGGAACGATCTTTTGCACACTATACCTCTATACATATTGCAGTCCGTGCTGTATAAAGATATACCTGCTACTTTTATTCGCAAATGTCATCAGACCCTTGCTCCACCAGCTTGCAGACCTCATGAGCATTGCAACTCTTATACTAATCAGGGGGCCTTATCGTGTACTTAATTAGCATGCCTGTATAACGAAGTCGTGGAGAAAGTGATGGCAGGTCGTGTGGGTCTCTTATAATTTGAGGTTGAACTTTCTTTATTCTGTCTTCTGGCCATGAAATGGACCTTTATATCCTTCATAGTGGATATTTGCAAAAACAAATCGATTTTACAATTACTTATTGATAAAAAATACCAAATGTAGAATTAATAAATAATGATAAACAGTATTCATATGGTGATAATATGAAAGTGAAATACGCTACCATCGTAGTTGAGGATATGGATGAGTCAATTAAATTTTACACAGAAGTTATGGGATTTGAAATAGACAGCCAGTACGATCCCCAGCCCGGAGTAACGATCACGTTATTGAAAGGTGAAGGGGATGCTATGATAGAGCTCATAGAAAATACAGAATATGGAACTGGCCTGTTTGCGGTGGGAATGGATGTTGAAGACATTAACACCACAGTGAAAGAGCTCAGATCCAAAGGCGCCAAAATCACCATGGAACCCATACCAATAACAGTTGGGACCCTTGCCTTCCTGGAAGACCCAAATGGGGTCAGAATAGCGCTGATCCAACACCACTGATCCCTTTTTTCATTTCACTGAAGTTCTTTTCTTATTTGCTTCTTTTACAGCAGTTCCTATCAGGAAGTTCAGAACTTGAATGCCTCCTTATGCTTCTCGTAATAACCACATGCCATCTTATAGCTCGCCCATCCGCATGCATTGCCGAGTATGATGCACTTGAGAACCATGTCAGGCTCCACATCTGAGTAATACTCCACGATCCTGGGAATGCGTAACGAGGTCAGAGCTCCTGTTTTGAACTCTATATGATAGGCATTCACTTTGTCATAGGTGTCTTGGTCTATGGGGTACAATGGGTACTTGGATGGGGGATAATATACGCCATACCCAAGTGGGGTGAAAGTAACAAAGGGAGAAAAAGATGATAACTGGCTGTCCCTATGTACGTCATCTCTTACAGAGGGTTTCTTACAGAGGGTTTGTACTCACTCATTTAATGATGGTTCAGAAAGTCGGGTTCTGTAGAAATCGTCATGCCACAATCTCCACTATGGGCAGACGCAACCACAGAGTACACAGAGTTCACGGAGATGGATTACTATTCTCATTCTCTGTGTTCTCTGTGAACTCAGTGGTTAAAACATAATGTGCATGTTTTCTACAGAGCCGAAAGTCGGAAAGATTATAAAAGGCGGGTGTTATAATATTATAAACGGGGATGGAAGTTGTTGGAAGATACTAAGACAAAAATTAAAAATGTTTTGTTAATAATATTGGCATGCTTAATCTGTACAACTGTTATACTGATCACATTAACTTATCCGAATTACCACGATACGATGACGGAAGCACAAAAGCAATTGCTTTCGAACAGTAATA
>CALBTS010000327.1 GCA_937968035.1 uncultured Methanomethylovorans sp. | reverse complement strand
TCCAGTCATTTTCAAAACGTGACAGATCACTCTCATGGAGGGAGAAGTTCATTAATTTCTTAATGTTAAAACCTCACAGTGATGTATGGATCTACAGTGTATAAAATGGTCTAGGATCATTTTTCCCCCATGATGCCATTCTTCACCAGCCAGGCTGTCATGTAAACCAGGTTATCTATAATGCTGTCATAATCATTCAACAAGTTCTCAGGTGGCTTTTGGTTGCTTTGCAATATATCAGGAAGCTGCCTGATCAGGGCAAGAGCAGCTTCCCGGGCTGAAGTCTCAGGCAGCAGACCCCAGGAAACCTCATCAACAAGATGTGTAATTGCAGATGTTGCTGCAACCAATAAAGGGTTAACAGCTAATTCTCTCAAGTCTTTCAGAAAACGCATTTTACGGTTATCGCCTGCCATGTGTGAAGCCACATTCCAGCAATATGCTTCATCCACCTCGAACCTTTCAAGCCTTAACAGCATATTGCGCTGGGAAATGGGCGTAAGTTCCGATTGCTTCTCAAGTGCTTTCTTGGTGGCTTCGATCACACATTTCCCTATAAGCTCGCCTAACTTGGAATGCTTTCCCGCATCCGTGAGCTTCAACGGGCTTGTCATATTGCTGACCACAGCTATCATATCCGTGCCGGAACCAGTGGCTATACCCTCAGAATACCTGCTTGGGACCATTAATTCCTGTAGGGCTGCAGTCTTTGCTTCAGTAGCGGTCATGATTACACGGGACATTGTATATTCCGGCAGGTCTGCATTTATTAAAATAATGGCATTGATAGTCCCATTTAAAGGGAAATGGCTTCCGTTCTCCTGATAGTATGAAGCCGGATCACCCACCCTACCTCCGTTGATCTCCACACCACCTGTTATGATAGCAGTAACTTCAAGACCCCTGAAGCCTTTACTTACTATAGCAACATTCATCATATTCGCAGCAGTCAGCATACCAGTGCTTTTTAATGGATCAAAGCCCAATTTTGCAGCAAGCAGGGAAAGGTAAGCTGATACATCTCCACCTTCCAGTTCCTCTCCCTTCTTAACGCCACGAGGGATCTGATTATTGATAATGCATTCCAGATCTTCGCGATAACCTCCGTTCAGCCATGAAGTTGTAAGCGTACGTCTACGTGCGGGAAGTTTCACAACTATGGAACAATCCTGTCTGTATACCTTTTCTCCAGCCGGAAGTTCCAATAGCATCTGTGGAGCAGTTTCTTCCTCGATTTTGGGAGTTTTTTCACATTTTTCTTTTGGACGGGACCCATTGTGCATGATCATCTACCTTGCAAAATAAAGAACCTGTGCAAAGGTTGTGAGTATTCCCTATAAATAGGTGATGTACCAGAGTCTAAAATATGCGAAACGATGAAGCAACACGACATCAATTAAAAGACGTTAATAGGTCTGTAAAGGCGAGTAAAAAGACAAAAGAGGAAGCAAAGAACGAACTGAAAAGGAATATGTTGGGCTTGTAGTTGAATTGGTGATCTTTCCAGTTTCAAAAATCTATAACTCGCCATGGGCAACAGATAGCTTTTCAGGGACATGCGCCTGCAGTTTGCGAACATAGATATAAACCCATCCGAAAGTCATGAGGGATCCCAGCACATTTCCAAACACCAGGCCCCACCAGACACCTGTAAGGCCCATTCCGAGGTAGTAAGAGAACAGGAAGGCAAATAATGGTGTAAGTATGAGGGATCTGATTATTGTGGCAATAAGGGAGCTTGTACCTTTACCAGTGCCCTGGAACAACGATGAAGAAAGCAAGCCCATGGCAGTCGTGGGATAGAAAAGGAAAGCGATCTTAAGGAAGACAGTTATATCCTCAGTTATATGGGCAGACGATTCTGCCTGTGTGAAAACAGCAGCAATATAAGGTGCCAGGAAGAAAGTAAATATAGCAATTCCCGTTTCGATAATGATCCCCACTTTTGTTGCATAAATGAGTACTGACATCAGTTTTTTGTAAGCACGTCCGCCATACACAAAACCTGATACGGTCATTACTGCAGTTCCAATTCCTACCAGAGGGGCTATAGCTATCATTACCACACGCCACCCCACAGCATAGACAGCAACACCATCTGTATTGCTCACTGCAATGATAACAAGGTTCATAATGACCATTGTAAAGGCCATGGATAATTGCTGCATAGCTGATGGCAGGCCGACCTTTGATATCTCCTTAATGATACTCATATCCGGCCTGAAACCGCGGAACTTAAAAGAAACATATGTGTCATTATTCAGGAACAGCCATTTGAAGATCATGGCCGCGGTTATGCCCAGTGAGAGCACGGTTGCCCATGCTGCTCCTTTTATGCCTAATCCAAAAGTGTAAATGAACAACGGATCTAAGACGATGTTCAGAACTGCTCCCAGTACCATTGCATACATAGCACGTTTGGCATCGCCCTCGCTACGCAATATAGCACTTGCCACATTAATGAAGAATATGAGGATACCACCGGCAAATACTATGCGCCCGTAGTCCATGGAAAGACCTATTGTCTTACCTGCCCCTGCAGCCAGAAAGATGGGTTTTGCAAAAATGAACAAAGGTACACTGACCATCAATGTAAGCACCAGCATAAGGACCATGCTGTGTGCTGCAACATTGTCAGCAGCTTTTTTATCTTTGGCACCAAGTTTTCTGGATATGGCCGATCCTCCGCCAAGGCCAAGACCTGTGGAAAGTGCGATCATGCTCATGAAGAACGGAAACACAAAACCTATTGCTGCGAGGGCATCAGCACCTAGGCCTGAAACCCAGAAGGTATCCACCAGGTTATAGACTGTCTGCACGGACATGGCCAGCATCATTGGCAGACCCAATTTTAAGATCGCCTTCCTGGGATCGCCCATTAGTGTCCTCATCCCTGAGGTCACATGATCCGTTCTGTAGTTTTCACCTGCTCCTGGACTTTCATTCATCTGTGGTCTTCCTGATCTGATTCCGTTTTGAAATATTTACTCCAGCTCTCTGGATCATGTTTCTGAAAGCCAGTTCTTCCTCCTCAGTGAAACCTTCCAGCAGAATATCGTTCAGGTCTTTTGAAACAGCCCACATTATATGTTCCATCTCTGTCCCTTGTTCCGTTAGAAATACCTTGTATGCCCTTCTGTTATCAGGATCTACAACTCTGCGCACATATCCTGCGCGCTCCAGCCGGGCAATGGACCTTGCACTGGTTGCTCTGTCACATTTTAGAGATGTTGCAAGTTTTTCCTGGCTAATGCCATCCTCATGCAGCAGCAGCATGAGGAATGGGAATTGTGCATCACCTATCCCGTAAGGTTCGAGCTGTCGTCCCATGAAGTTGCGGATGGATCTGAACAGATGGGATATATCTCTGCCAATAGATTCCTGTTCTCTTAGTCTGTCCATCTTGGCTGTTTCCTATTTGTTGCGTGCGCAATAATTGTATAAGGAACTAATAAACGTACCGCTGTAATCGTCAGAGATAACTCGACGTATAATTCAGCAAATATATTTATATATTTAAAAATATATCACGCATGGTGATCGAATGTCTCTTATAACCTGGTCTGATAAGTATAGTGTGAATATAAAAGAGATCGATGAACAGCACAAGAAGCTTGTAGGCATGATCAACGAGCTCCACGATGCTATGCTGCATGCTAAGAGCAAAGAAGTGTCTCTTACTATCATCAATAAAATGGCTGACTATACAAAATATCATTTCTCCACTGAAGAGAAATACATGAAGAAGTTCGGTTATCCGGATTATGAAGCACATAAGCTCTCACATGAAAAGTTTGTTGAACAGGTACTTGAGTTCAAAAAAGGATACGAAAGCGGAAAAACCGGATTAAGCTATGATCTTTTAAATTTCCTCAAGAACTGGCTGGTCACTCATATACAATCAAGTGATAAGAAATATGCAGCTCTATTCAATGAAAAGGGACTGAATTAATCCCTTTTGAAGCTTGCAGGTATATCAGCTATCACTATGAGTAAGGTCTACGCCCATAAGTTCGAGGAATACCTCTTCAAGGGCAGGCTCGATGGTCCTCATTTCTATTATCCTGCCTCCGTTTGTGGCTACGCGTCCTGTGATCTCATTGACAGCATCCATGTCTGCAGTGACAAGCACGAACCTGTCTTCCAGACGTTTTACGTCTTGAATACATATGTCCGCAATATCTTCCAGCATAAACTCCAGCCTGTAGAGAACTTTCGAATGGTCTTTTCGTATCTGCGCAGCGGAGCCCAGTGTAACTTGCTTTCCATCTTTGATTATGAGGATCCGGTCACAAAGGCTTTCCATTTGATACAGGTTATGCGCACTGAAAATAACGGTCTTGCCTCTTTCCTTTAGAGACCTTATATATTCGGTTATGAACCTGGAGGTCATAGGGTCAAGCCCAGAACCTGGTTCATCGTATATGATCAGTTGCGGGTCGTTTATGAGGGATCTTGCAATAGCAACCTTGCGGCGCATGCCTTTGGAAAGGTCGCCTATACGCTTGCCTGCGGCATTAAGCGAAAGATCGTTAAGAAGAGAGTTGATCCTTTGTCTGGCGATGTGCTTTTTAACATCGTATAGTTCTCCGAAAAAGAGTAAGTAATCTTCCACATACATGCCTTCGTAGAGAGGAGATTCTTCCGGCAAAAATCCAAGAAAGGATTTTATCCTTACGGGATCCACTGACATATCGATACCATTTATCCGTATGCTACCTGCAGTAGGCCTCACCAGGCCGCTAAGCATTTTCAGGGTAGTGGTCTTTCCTGCACCATTTGGACCTACAATACCGAATATCTCGCCCTTTCCCACATTAAAGCTTAACCTGTCCACGGCAACAAAGTCACCATATTTCTTTCTCAGCCCATTAACTTCTATCATGTGCAAAAGTAAAATAATACTTTAAATTATATATATTTATTTGATATTCTGGACCCAACTGTACTCAATGTCCATTAAAAGATTCGGGCATCTGCAGGTTCCATATCTATTAATATAATAAAAACATTATATATTTTGATGTCAGGCTGGTATACAGTTGCTAAATGGGAATTTCTCAGATCAGGAATGAAGTTCAGCCACAGGTCTGTATTTGCTATCCTTTTCACATTACTGCTACTTGCTGTTGTATCATATGCAGTATCCTTTACAGGCATGAATCTGGATCAAAAGATATACAGTGTTGTTTCTGCTTCCCCGGAGCTGAACAGTATCATAGAAGCTGATGAAAGATTCTATGTATTAACTGACGATGGTAAAGATGCAGATATAACGATTGTGGAGGACCGTGCATACCTTTCAGGCACGAAAAAATCAATTGCAGCTGCCGATGCACTGGGGAAGGTGTTCATTGATCACAGAGAAGCTGTCCTTTCATCGTACAACGATATTAACAACAGCCATCCCGTATGGGTTACTATCCATGACCTTGAAAGACCTGAGAGCTTTCAGGTACTGGGGGGAACTACTCAGAAAGATGATCAGGTTTCGGATGATGAGAATGAAAATGCAGATGGTGCCAGAGAGTATAAAGGAAATGCAGCTGCAGCTAAGCGAACTTCTCACATTGTTTCGCCGGAAGAACTGGAGGATCTGGATAATAGTGATTCGAAAACATTATTTGAGAGACAGACCATTGCCACACCTTCCAATTTTACGCCGCCCATACCTTTCACAGCAATACTTTACTCTTTCTTATTCATCTTTCCTATTTACTTTGTTTCTCAGTTCTATTCTTCCAGTATAATGGAAGAGAGGACCAACCGCAGATGTGAGTTGTTGCTTATGGCTCCTCTCAGGAGCAGGGACATAGTGCTTGGAAAAAGCATCCCATATGTGCTTGTCGCCATGGTCCTGCTATCAGTTATCTCCCTTTACATCGAAAGACCTTCGGACATCCATGAACTGGGAACATCCCTTGCAATGATAGGAGTGATATTTCCTGTACTCCTCCTGTTCTTTTCATTATCTTTCATTGCAGCTATATTTTCCCGCAGTTTCAAGGAACTGACATTCGCTATGGTATTCTTCTCCGTGATCGTTTCAGGATATGTGTTCTTTCCTGCCATGTTTGCAAATGTGCATGCAGTAAGCTCTATTTCTCCAATGACGCTCATGGTTAACTTGATAGAAGAGGGGAACATAAGTTTTGGGAAGTATGTCTTCTCCACATTACCTTTTTATCTCGTTGCATTGAGCATCTATGGCTTTGGTACAGCGATCTTCCGGGAAGAAGACCTTTTCAGCCAGAAGACCATGACCGAAAAGGCAATGGATTGCATGGAACTGTTCCTCTCGGTACGTCTGGGTTCTGTATTTACCCTTAGCATCGTATCAATTCCTTTCGTCTACATGGCACAACTAATGCTGATAGTGATGCTCTTCAACCTGCCTCTTCCTTATTCGATCATTGCAATGATAACACTCTCGGCTCTTGTGGAAGAAATAGCAAAATCCGTAGGTATCTACACCATCATGAAAAGAGGATTAAGGTCAATGAACCTGAAAACTGCCGGAATGCTTGCATTGCTTTCAGGTGGTGGATTCTTCTTTGGAGAGAAACTCGTATCTGTGATAACCCTTGCACCTATTGCTTCCTCTGCATTCGGATCAGTGATGACCATGGGTACATTGCTCCTGATACCTTTGTTATTACATGTGATCACTACCATGGTCACGTCTCTGGGCGTGTACTTTACAGGTCCCCGATACTATGTATTTTTCCTGATAGTTGCAACGGGAGTACATACCATCTACAATACTTACCTGCTAAGGGGGCTTCTTTTTGGATAAGAATAAAGTGTGTCCGGGCAAGATCCTGTCCATTGCCAGAAGGGAATATAACGGATTGCTGCTTGAAAAGACATTCGTGCTTTCCTTATTTGTACAGCTGTTCATTGCTTCTTTCTCTGCCTTCCTTGTTGTAGGCCTTACATCTTTCTATGACCCAATGGCATTGCAAGGTATGCAAATGAAAGAATCAAAGATAGGGGTTATTGGAGATGGCGAAGGAGAACTCTTCAAATTGATGAAAATAAGTGATCTGGAGCCAGTGAAATATGCTGATTTCGGGGAAGCTTATAATGATTTCTATGACCGGAAAATAGATGCGATAATAAACATACCTAACGAAACGGCTGAAGGAAATAATCTGATCAATCTGGACATATATCTACCCAGATCCGAACTGAAAGCAACGATTGTTTCACTGCAGTTGAAAAAACCACTTGAGAAATTCGAGCAAAGTGTAAGGACCATAAGGACCACGCGGCTTGATGGCTACACCCCTCTTGATATTCAGATCATGCGGTGGGATAAAGGTACATCTTCCAGTAAGCTGGAATTTATCTACGTGGCACTTCTGCCACTACTGGTGTTCACTCCTGCTTTCATATCAGGCGGGCTTGTAATTGACATGATCACCGAAGAATTTGAGCGCAAAACACTGGATTTATTGCTCGCTTCTCCTGTATCCCTGCTAGATGTGATCGGAGGGAAAACTCTGGTTGCAACTGCCATTTCACCTGTACAGTCTCTGGCTTGGATGTTATTGCTGGGACTTAATGGCATAGGGATCAATAACTTTACTGAGATCCTATTAATGGTGGCTATTGTTTCTTTGATACTTGTCGTTGTGGGAAGCATAATAGCTGTCTTGTGCAGAGAAAGAGGAACGGCTCAGTTGTTCTATTCACTTGTACTGATACTTCTGTTCATGTCATCGTACCTATATACCAATTCACCTCTTAATCTTGTTTCCAGGCTTGCGCTTGACAGCATAGGATATGTGGAAGCGTTTACATGGATAGCAGGATACATGTGCCTTGCTGTCCTGTTGTTATGGATGTTGACCAGCATCGTGGAAAAAGAACATATGAAGATCTGATATGAAAAGAACGTCACATGTTTTTTTTACTTTCATTATACTGCTGTTTTCCATCTTTCCCAGCAGTGCATATGATTTTCAGCATGAGGATATCTGGGTGTATAAAGGAAGTTTTGAGCTTGGACCGGGGGAGAAGGCCACAATTGAAAGGTATACCCTGAAGGTCTATGAACTTGATCAGGAAGCTGCAGAGCCATCGGCTGTGATCCTTGTATACAAGAACGATGACTTCAAAAAAGCCTATTATGTGGATGCCGGCCCAAACGATCAGAGAATATATGACAATGACCTTAAGATCAAAGTGAATGGAATCTCTTCAGGCAAGATCTCTATCGTTTTGTATGGGCACGAATTTGAAAAAGTGTGGGTGCTGTCGACGCCTAAAATCTCTTTATCGATGGGGGATGTGATACAGGATGGAGCATATGCCATATCCTTAACAAACTTTTCCAGCAAAGAAGTAAATATTTCAGTTACCTCTCCATCAGGGAAATATGAGAATGCTTTTGTTTTGCGTGATTACAAAAAATATGACCGGGAACTCATGGTCAGGCTGGTTTACATAGATAAAGACCGATCAAAAGCGTTCATTGAAACATACAGGCCCGGAAAACCAGATGTTGAGGTCACTTTATCGCCTTCTAGTGATACCTTTGAGGCTGACGACACTATTTCGTGTATACTTAGGGTAACCAACAATGGTACTTTATCTCTGAGGGGGATCAAAATAGAGAATAAGGTCAGTGAAGGTGTATTTACCGAACAGGCACTGTCATTGGAAACTCTTGCACCATTACAAACAGTGGCATTAAATATGGGTCTTGATATTCCTGTGGCAGCAACAGGCAGATCCATATCTGTCACAACAGAAGTATCAGGTGGAGATTATTCAGGAGATGCATACTATGCAACCGATACACAAGATTTCTTTGTCGGGCCTTATGTTTGCATGACCAAGGAGATCAGAGGGAATAACAGCCTATACGGAAAAACTATTGCTTCAACCCATGAACAACTGGAGATCAGCCTTAAGCTGAAGAACATGAACGATATACCAGTAGTATTAACAGTAACAGACAGCGTACCAGACTCTTTCGGGTTGCAGGATCCAGAAAAGCTTGAGTGGGAATTGCAAGTCGATCCTCATGCTACCAATGAGATCACTTACATTGTTAGCCCGCACATCCCCGGTAATTTCACTTTAGGGAGTGCCGTTGCTAGCTGGAGAGACAATGGAGATGTATATGAGGTAGCATCTGCTGCCCCGCAGCTAATGGTGAACGGTTCCTATGTGGTGGCAGATAAGACCGTCAATACCGAATATGCAATGGAAGGGGAAAATGTTACTGTAACCTTGCAGATATCAAATGGGGGTGACAAGGAAGTAAAGGTCAGTATGCATGATAATATTCCTAAAGATGCTGATCTTGTAAGCGGTAGCTTGGAGTGGTCTGCTAAACTTGCTCCGGGGGAAACATCCACAAAAAGCTATAATATCGTTTTTTCAGAAGCAGGAGAATATGCACTACCAGCATTACAGGTAGATTATACTAATGTGCAGATGAAAGAAGTGACTGTTTACTCGGAGCAGGTAGAAATGTACATTGACAGGGAAGTTGTATCTGAAGTATATGAGGAACCTGAAGCTTGCAGTATAGCATCTGTGGTAAATGAGCCACAGGAAAGTGAGATAACAGATCTACAGGCTGCAAGTTTCCTTGTTTCTTCTTTTGTAGGGATTTTTTGTATTGTAGCAGTGATACCTGTAGCGGTGTTTTTTTTAATAAGAAAAGTATATATCTAATACACTAGTAATATATTAATGCCACAGGTTTGGCCAGTTTTAGAAAATATGCTATGATGATACTATGGATATTACATATTCCTTTATCTCACTGGTAATATTCGCGCTGCTATCATTGATGGCTATTTTGCTCATGGTGTATGTATCTTCGGCAGTTGCTATACTTGCCCTTTTACTGGTGCCTCTTACATGTATTTTCATTATGTCTGATACGGCATTGTCTTTCCTCGCTTTCAGGCATGTGGTGCTTGCCGAGGGAAATGTGCCTATAAACAACTACCATGTCTTGTTGTTCATCTGGTCAACGCTCATTGGTATGATCGTTTATTCGGAAATCTTCACATGGTACCTGGGAAGAAAAGAATATAAGAAAGTTCAGGTAAAAGCTGCAGAGACAAAGCCTCCAAAAAAGATCATATCTTCTTCCATGGGCATTGTCTCAAAGGCTGTTTCTCTGCTTCATAGGTAAATACCGAAACATAGAAATCGTTCCGTTTTGTACGCTCTGCTCACAGCAGGAGGTTAGGTGGAGCGAAATAGCAGTTTACACATTAAGTTTATTTTAAGAGCCTCTGCATGTCTTCTTCTATAGTGCTGTTCGGTGTCAGATTGAACTTCTCCACCAGGACCTTGAGAACATTTGGTGAGATAAAAGCCGGTAGCTTTGGACCAAGGGTAATGTTATGTATCTCAAGCCTCAGGAGAGTAAGCAACACAAGGACCGCTTTTTGTTCGTACCATGCGATGTTGTACGAGATCGGTGCTTCGTTAACATCGATAAATCCAAGTCTGGACATGAGTCCTTGTGCAATGACGATCAGTGAAAATGAATCATTGCATTGTCCTGCGTCCAGTACCCTTGGGATACCATCAATATCCCCAAGATCTAGTTTATTGTAACGATATTTTGCACATCCGGCTGTGAGTATTACAGTATCCTTTGGCAATGCTTCTGCGAAATCCGTATAATATTGTCTCTCCTTGTGACGGCCGTCACATCCTGCCATGACAATGAACTTCTTTATCTTGCCTGCTTTGACGGCATTAACGATCTTGTCTGCGTTAGAGAGTACGGAATTATAAGCAAAACCTGTCATGACGGTGCCTTCTTCCAGTTGTACCGGAGGTTCACACTGCTTTGCCTGCTCGATAATGGCCGAGAAGTCTTTCTTACCATCCTCAGCCACAATGTGTGTGGCGCCATCATAACCTACTGGGCCTGTAGTATATAACCTGTCAATGTAGGTATTCTTTGGAGGAACTATGCAATTGGTCGTCATCAATATCGGACCGTTGAAGCTCTCGAATTCCTGCTGCTGACGCCACCATGATCCTCCGTAGTTGCCTACCAGGTGTTCGTACTTCTTAAATACTGGATATGAATTTGCAGGCAGCATCTCCCCATGAGTATATACATCTACCCCTGTTCCTTCTGTTTGGTCCAGTAGTTGTTTCAGGTCATGCAGGTCATGTCCGCTGATGAGGATACCAGGCTTGTCTCTTGTTCCAATATTGACCGAAGTAGGTTCCGGATTTCCGAATGTGGCGGTATTTGCCATGTCAAGTTCCGCCATCACATCAAAACCTTTCTCACCACATTTTAGGACCAGTGAGATGAGCTTCTCATCAGTCAGGCTATCATCCGTGGTTGCCACAAGGGCTTCTTCGATAAATGAATTTACTTTTTTATTGGTATGTCCAAGCATCATAGCGTGATGTGCATATGCTGCGATCCCTTTGATGCCATAGATCAACAGTTCTCTCAATGATCGGATATCTTCGTCCTCTGTTGCAAGTATGCCTGCATTTCTGTCTTTAAGGTTTTCCGGGTTCAAAGTTGCGATCTCGGGCAGATCTTTCTCATCAAGAAGATCGTTATCCAGAAGTTTTTGCCTGATCTCACTCTGGAGCTTGAGGCCTCTGTCGATGCGGTCATGAATTCCGCTCGCTCTGAAATCTGTATTCGTAATTGTTGAGAAAAGAGCATCAAGCATGAACTCATCTGTGCTCTTTTCAGAAATACCAGCCTTTCTTGCTTTCTGGTTGTAGAATGCAATGCTCTTAAGCACATAGATGAGGTCGTCCTGAAGTTCCGCGACTTCCCCTTTCTTACCGCACACCCCATTTTTTGTGCAGCCTTCCCCGTTCATTGTTTCTTCACACTGGTAGCAGAACATTTTGTAACCTTCTTTTTTATATGTGATGTGTAGGTAGTCTATTTACCTTTCTGTCCCAAACCATAATATTCGTCCCTGGCAGCCACAAATGCCCTGATCTTTTCAATAGGGGTCTGCGGGGCGATCCCACAACCCGGGGCAAGTATACCTACTCCATTCTCGATACATTGTTTTGCTTCTTTTTTGATCTGTTCCGGGGACCTTTCCAGCAATGTAAAAACAGGAGATACATTACCTATAAGGCAAGCTCTGCCTGCAACTACCTTACTTGCATAGGCAAGGTTCACTTTTTCCTCTATGCTCAGTCCTTCAAAACCGGAATCTGCCATCTTGTCCATGATCTCTGTGGCATCCCCGCAAATATGAAGGATCGAGTGCCCTTTCAGATCCTGTGTGATCGACCTGTAATGAGGCAATATCATGGATTCGAACAGTGGAGGAGGAAAAAGGTCAGGGCCTGACTCTGAATCTATAATCACCACCGCATCCACGCCTCTGTCAAATAGGGCATTCGCATATTCCGTGCAAGCACTTGTACCCAGGACCAGCAGTTCTTCAAGAACTTCAGGTGCAGTGATACACCACATCAGATAATTATTCACGCCACACAGACAACAGGCGATAGCAGCAGGACCCAGTATACCAGCAATTACCGGCACGTCATCTGAGAGTCTGCTTTTTACAATATCAGTGGCCTGGAGAACTGTTCTTATTCTTCTGCTTTCAAGCAGTTTATCGGGTACTGTCATACCGGCAACATCTTTCTTTTCCTTGCATGGGAAATCGATTATCTGTGGCTGGGTATCCAGAGTTCCTTCTTTAATGGTACAACCAAGGGTCTCAGGCATCACCGTGTTGCAAAAAGGGTATCTCACCGCCTCAAGTCCTGTTATCTCGTGTGCTGCAATAGCCAGAGTTGCCATCTTCTCAGGGTCATAATGAGCATCAGGCCACTTTGCGCCTGTCAGTTCCATAAGTTCCACGATTCCGGTCTGTGTTACCGAACAGACAGGCACCTTATCAACATCTTTCCTTTCAAGAGAAGCGATGAAACGTTGTTTTAATGTCAGTTCCGACAGAACAGATTCCCCCATAACAATATAAGTTCTATTTTGTATCATTATTCTCTATAGCTAAATAAATCAATTGTATCAGCACAGTATGAGCAGCCTTATTCTGCTGATCTTTGGGGTGACCCTCGTTATGCAAGATAAGTTTCACAAGCATACACATTTGTGTAAGAACATTCTCAGTAACTGTCCAGAAGAGTATGATCCGATCAACATTGAAACAAAATGAGCGAATTGTGAATAAGGCCCTAAAAAACATGATCAATGGGGCCGTGGAGATTTGAACTCCAGTCACTAGACCCCCAGTCTAGTAGGATGGTCCAGGCTACCCTACGGCCCCCTTAAGGGATAGGCATACCCTAATGTACATTGTAGTATATCTCTTTTTCCGATGGGATAGATATGGCTGTGGTCCAGGTATTATATGCTTCTATGACCTCTGAGCCTTCAATAAATACCATTCCGTGTTTTTCAGCATAGGCTTTTGCATCTTCTTTGGAAAGAGCCCTGCCTGTGTTGTCATCCAGCATCTCGCATACCACCATAGCTGGCGTGACATCAGCTATCTTGGCGAGAGCAATTGATAGTTCGGTCTGGCCAAGCCTCTCATTTATCAATCCTTTTGCTGCCCTTAGGGTTGCTACATGGCCAGGGGTACGGAACTCGGAACCAAAGTTCACTTTCTTTCCAGCAAGAACTTTTTCTACAATATCTCCTAGTTTTTTTATTGTAATAGCTCTGTCATTGTCTGGAATACCTGTGCGAGTATCTCTGTGGTTCACCCAGATCGAAAAAGAAGAACGAGAATCGTATCGGAGGTCTCCTCCCTTTTCTACAGTACCTCCAAGGGTACTGCTGCACTCATGTGCAGCACGCATCACTTCAGCTATAAAAGGCAGGTCCAGTTCTTCACATGCCATCGGATCCAAGGCTACACATATCAGGCCTCCTCCATCCTTGCGCATGCGTTTAACATCCTCAGGCCTCACTGCCTGAGCAAGGATCGTAAGGTCGGTTTCAGCTTCCCTGCCCTCAGCATCAAAAAGCAGGAACATCTTACCCTGCCTTATGGCATCTATTGCCTTCAATATGTTATTGCTGTATCCTTGCATACCTGTCATTTTATCCCTCACATTTGTTTTTTTTCTCTACTACTATTTTCACTTCGTCCCCATCTATTAAATGAAGTTTTTCCCGGAGGTTTACTGGAGCTATTATCTCCAGCAGATTGGCCGGATAATGTGTTCTTTCCGGGATAATGACTGCGCTCTTCATTCCATTTATTCTTATTGGATAGCACTTCCCCGCACCAAAGGTTCGCTCTCCGTCGTTGAAACCCTCTATTAAGACCGGTTCTGTGCACTCCATTAGCTGTCGCGTTGCAACACTAGCCTCATTTAGTTTTATATTCAGAGTTCCCGGAAAAGGCTGAAAACCCAGTTTTTCAGAGAACTGTGACATATATCCATGTTGTGCGATGTAGTATTGACCTTCTCCCAAACCTGCTATGACCTTGCCATGGAGCTCGATATTCGCATCATCCCGGCAGAAAATACGCTGATATTCAGCGTATTCCTTACGCAATAGGTCTATACCATTGCACGTGAGTATGATCTTTTGTCCGCCCGGAACAAGTTGGCGTTCAATGTATTTGTCATCTTCAAGCTGTTTTAGCAACCTCGCTGTGGTTTTGGAACTGGTGGTTGTATACTGCGCAAACTCAGCAGAAGATATTTTAATATGTTTATCGGTAGCACCAAGAAGTGCCAATTTCTTTAAAGGCTCTGCAGCATACATAATAAAAATCCCATCTCATATTAGAGATGAAACTCATATTTGAGGTGATATGTAGATAAATGTTTTGATAGAATATTTCATCACTCACATTTTCAATGCCGACATCTATGAAAATAAATACTGTCCCGCAAGATCAATATTTGTAGAGTACGAATAGAAAAGAAAAGAACAGGAATGAGATCGTCTCTCATTCTTCGGAGATCGTGACCTTTTTCATCACATCTTTTGGTTTTATTTTGTTGACAACGTCCATGCCCTCGATCACCTGACCAAATACTGTATGAACTCCATCAAGGTGAGGTTGGGGCGAGTGAGTGATAAAGAACTGGCTGCCACCTGTGTCCTTACCTGCATGTGCCATTGAAAGAGCTCCTTTGCCATGCTTGCGGGGATTGCCTTTTGTCTCGCACTTGATAGTGTAACCGGGACCACCTGTGCCATCTCCCTTTGGACATCCTCCCTGGATGACGAAATTAGGGATTACCCTGTGGAATGTCAGTCCATCGTAAAATCCCTGTTTTATGAGCTTTTCAAAGTTTGCCACTGTTTTGGGTGCATCCTTTTCGAACAGTTCCAGTACGATATTGCCTTTCTCGGTCTCAATGATAGCTTTCTTCATTATTCCCACCTTATTTCATCTGGTTAAAGGATGGGATAGATTTAAGTGTTTCTATAATATCTTTTTTGAAATATTCGACTGTGATTTTTATATCTGGAATGTAATTGTGAGAATCTTAAGCACAATTTTGTCCACATTTAAGTCACAATATTTTTATAAAAAGAGTTCCATAATAAACATGATGGATGATAGAGGTCAGATTGCCATGGACTTCCTGCTGGGAGTTTCATTGGTGCTCATTGCTATAGGTTTTACAGTACAGTTTGTTCCAGGTATTTTTATCTCCGGCTCAACCGGAGAAGATAAACTTGGTTATGCGGCATACCGCACTTCCTGTATTCTTGCAGAAGACCCTGGCTGGTGGTCAAACAATAGTGATAATGATACTTGCTGGGAGTATCATACAGCAAATGTGCAACGTATAGGGCTGGCTGCAGATGATGATGTCAAATCCAGGCTCACAGAAATCCCAAACATGATCTCAAAAGATAAGTTAGTCCAGTTCAAAAAATTAAGTGAATTAAATGAAACTGAGTTTATACGTAAACTCGGGCTTTTTGACAGTATCAATGGTAAACAAATGAACTACGGATATAACATCTCATTTTTGCTTGATGGGCAGCCAGTGGCAATAAACAATTCTACTATGGTTATAGGCAGTTCATTGCTTCCAGGCCAGAACATGGCAAAGATGAAGAGGATAGTGTTGCTTGAAACAGGCAATATTTCTGTTTTTGATGGCAGATATCTTAATAGATATGCGGGGAATAAAAATATAGCAAACATTAGCATTATCGGTCCGGTGGCAGAGAATGTTACAATACAGATAAACAATTTCAATATCTCAGGTTCCAATGCTGCATTCATAAATGCCAGTCTGAATGGTTCAACTTTACTTCAATCTTCAAATTACACCATACAAAAAAGACCACTTTACGGGAACTTCAATTCATACGTAAGTCCGGATAGGATACTAAATAATGATAGCTTGCTGATAGATCTTAATAGCAGCCTTTTTTCTTCTAATACATCTTATCAGTTGAAACTTGGTTTTACCGACGTATTTTACCCCAAAGTATCTCTTTTTTCTAGCTACAATGAAAACATTGAAAAGAGATACGAACCTGCTTTGCTCGTAGTGGAGGTGTGGTGATGGACGATAAAGCTCAGCTCCAGACTTTAGAGGGACTTGGAGCAGCCTTGCTTATAACAATGACCGTTCTGATCATTACTCAAAGTTCCACGGTGATGACCCCTCAAAATGAGATGATGCTTGATGTCCAGCTTGAGCAGATGTCATATGATACTCTCACTTTGCTGGACGTCGCTCCATCTTATGCAATAGGCGCCAATCTTACGGAATGTGTTTCAGGCTGGGATATGAAAGACGCTACAATAGGTAATAGCACTTTGCCTCTTTTAGACAGTGAACTATCTTTATTGTTGCCGGGATTGCTGTACAATGTAAATATATCCTATGTTCAAAATGGCAACCTGATCACAAATAATACTATTCTCCACGGTTATCCTACAGAAGATGCAGCAGTTGCACGCAGGACTGTGATGCTTACTAATTCCACGGTCGCTGCGGCCAATGGGAAGTGGTCACTTGCATCTGATGAACTTCAAATGGTGGAGGTGAGGCTTACAGTATGGCAGGTTTAAGAGATAATACTTCAGGACAACTGATCATTCTTTCGGGATTTGTGCTTTGCTTTTCACTGGTAACTCTTGCAGTGCTGGTGAATCAGACGATGATCACTGGCTATCATTCATCTAATGCGGTGCTGGAGTTCCCAAAACACCAGATCAGGGACATTACATCACAGACGAGAGAAAGCTCTGTATATATAACAGAACTTGCTATTGAACTTAATCAGAGCAACAGCAAGAGCATAGAGCACAATTATTGTCTGCTTTTTGAGAATTATACGGAACAGATGGCGATGCTATATGCAGGTCATGGGGAAGAGGTCACTCTTTCTCTAAGTACGATTGACATTGCATCTATTACAAACAATAACTTGAATATCAGTACTGTAGGAGTTAACATAACATATAACAACGGTATGACGTACTATTCTTCCGAACCAGAGATCATTGAGGTGGGATCATGAAAAATCTGTTCAGAAACGAAGAAGCCGTTTCTGTGACTATGGAATATATCATATTCTCAATGCTGTTCATAACTCTTTTTGTCATGCTGTATATGAGCTTTGGTGACATGCTAATGAAAGGACCAAAAGAGACCGTGGTCCAGAATGAGTTCAGTGACATTGGTAATATGATGAGCACTCTAGTTACGGATATGTATCTTATACTTCCGGAAAATGGTGTGATCGAGTCTGATTACATGATACCCTCGGAAGTTGGCGGTGAACCCTACATCATTAATGCTAACCTTGCCATGACGGATCAGATATTTGAACTGAAATCCTCCTCGGGTAAGGAAACAAGTGTTACAATAAGTGGAATAGCGACTACAATTCTTATCAATGGTACGGTTTCAAGCAGTGATATAAATCACAGGATAAGCTATGACTCAAGAAAATAGGAATGATGCTGCCGTCTCCGAGACAGTGGGATTTATTTTGATGTTCTCCATCGTGATATTGTCGATGAGCATGATCTACATATTAGGATACCCTATCCTACAAGATCATATTGAATCCAGTGTATTTGAAAATGCTCAGCAGAGTTTCATTGTTTTGCAAAGTGATATGAAAAGGGTTGCATTTGAGCAGGTGCCTGTGAAGACAATGAAAATGAAACTGCACTCTTCAACATTGTCCGTTGATGATCGCTCTTCAATAGTGGTCAACTATAACGGTACTGACGTTCGTTATAACACAGGGAATATCGAATTCATCAAGAATGAGGACATACTGACTTATGAAAATGGAGGATTATGGATGAAACAACATCCATCTGGATCAATTCTGGTATCCAAGCCCCCTATCTATACAGGTATGATCAACAACGACAACATGACAACAATAGGTGTCATAAGCGTTCATGGTCGTCGTTCCACCAGTGGAAATGGAATAGCAAGCATAAACATGGAACACAATTCAAGTAACCTGATCAAACCTTCAGAGAAAGTGGATGTCACTATAACGATCCAAAGTGCATATTCCAAACAGTGGGCCAGATATCTTGATGAAAACGGTTTCAATATAATTAGTTCTAATTCATCCAGTGTATCTGCCCAAAGGCTTCAGACGTGGCTTATTATAGGCAGTCATGATATAGATGTTTCGATCATGTGAAATTGATTATAACGTTCAAAAAAGTATTTCATAAGCTACTTTTTGAGTCCCCTTGGATCGCATCCGAATATCGATAGGTTTTTATCTGAGTTGGCTTATCGTATATTCGATAATTGCTATATAAATAGTAACGATTGTCATACAAGCACGGAGAGTAAAAAATATGGTAGCAGTAATCAATGTAAGCGAATGCGTAGGCTGTGGAACATGTGTTGATGAGTGCCCTGCAGAGGCAATCTCACTGAATGGCGACAACATTGCAGTAGTCGATGCTAATGAGTGTCTGGACTGCGGTGCATGTGTTGATGTGTGCCCAACCAGCGCTATATCAATGGAATAAAGTATTGACCAATCTTTTCCTATTTTTCTGATCGTTTTCTTTTCTTCGAGGTTACAATATGGCAGAGCCAATCAGAGCCGGAATATTGGGTGCTACAGGAGCTGTCGGACAGAGGTTCATACAAGCACTTGCCGATCATCCATGGTTTGAGATCACTTCCCTTGCTGCTTCAGAAAAGAGTGCAGGAAAGAAATACAAGAATGCAGCTAACTGGAGGCTGGATGTAAAACTTCCGGATGAAGTTGCAGATATGGAAATTGTACCTGTGGATCCCAACAAGGTGGATGCAGATGTTGTTTTCTCTGCATTGCCTGCAAGCCTTGCAAAAAGCGTGGAAGCAGATTTCGCAAAAGAGGGTTTTGTGGTGGCAAGTAATGCCTCTGCGCATCGTATGGATAAAGATGTCCCTCTTGTGATCCCGGAAGTCAATGCAGACCACCTTGGACTTATAGAAGTTCAGCAGGATAAGAGAGGATGGGACGGATATATAATTACAAATCCTAACTGTTCTACGATCATGCTGGTAGCTACACTGAAACCACTCATGAAATTCGGCATCCAGAATGTAAATGTAGCCACAATGCAGGCCATATCCGGTGCCGGGTATGAAGGCGTGCCATCAATGGCCATCCTTGATAACGTAATACCCTATATAGGAAGTGAAGAGGAGAAAATGGAAACCGAACCTCTCAAACTTCTGGGTGAGTTTAACGGTTCAGAGATAGTAAATGCAAATTTCAAATTGAGTGCTGCTTGTAACAGAGTGCCTGTTATGGACGGCCACACTGAAACAGTATGGATCACCATGAGGGATAATCCAACTCCTGCGCAGGTTAGGCAGGAATTCCTCAATTTCAATCCCAATTTGGGGGACTTACCCACCGAGCCTGAACAAGTACTTATAGTAAGGGAAGAGGCCGACAGGCCACAACCTCGCCTCGACCGCAATATGGGCAACGGAATGAGTATCAGTGTAGGACGCATAAGAGAAGGCATACGTTACGTTCTGATGGGCCACAATACTATTCGTGGAGCAGCAGGTGCCAGTGTGCTCAATGCTGAACTCCTGCACAAGCAGGGCAAACTCTGATGACATAAAAAGGTATCGAGAAAATATGATGCATCGCCTGATCACATTCCTATTTGTCTGTTTGCTGTCGATGGGAGTAATATCAGGCGCTGTGGCATCAGATGTAAATACTATTTTTGAACTTGAGTTAGTGCCTCTATCGGAGATCATTAAAAATCCAACGGTTTACGATAGTACGATGGCTTATCGCAAGATAAGCGTTGTCGGAAATATTTCTGAAATAGATAAGCACCTGATCACCATTAACCAGGATAACTATGAACTAAAAGTAGACCACACCAATCAGCAGCTGTTTGCTGGTTTTAATGTGGGGGACGGTATCAAGCTCACAGGACAGTTTCTCTATGATCCGATGGGAACTAGTATCTTTTACCCTAACTATGTTATGCATTATCCCACTGTACAGATGGGTGAGGTAAACATAAGTGCCATTATTTCCAATGCATCAAAGTTTAACGGAAAATATGTTACTGTGACAGGCAATCTTACCGGAATTAAGCCGACAATGGGAGCATATGTTGCTGATATTTCAAGTCTGGATACTGGTCACAGACTTCGCGTATCTTACTATGGGTCTACTGATCTTGAAGCTGGGGACATGGTAAGCGTTAGCGGTCTTTTTAACGGTGATGTCCTGTATAGTGGACAGATGGGTAAAAAGCGTCCTCCATTATCTATTAGCACGTTCATACCCGGTTTTACGGGTCTTTGGTCCATGTTTATCATTGGATTACTGGTTATATATATGAAGCATGAATGACTTAAAACCTCAAGATCATCATGTTAATTGCATTATCAGTTGGAGGGTCCATTCTTGCAAAGGACCTTAGTACTGAAGGTTTCCGCGCCTACGCAGATATGCTCAGGGATCTGGCGAAAGAACACAAACTCATAGTTGTTGTCGGAGGAGGCGTTGCTGCAAGAGATTACATCAGGACGGCAAGGAGCCTGGGAGCTAATGAAGCTGAATCTGATTATATCGGTATCTCTATAACCCGTTTGAATGCACAGCTACTTATTACTGCGCTTGGAGAGGATGCATATCCGGAGCCTCCTCTCGATTACAAGGAAGCATGGAAAGCTCTTTCTTCAGGCAAGATCGTTGTTATGGGAGGGGTAATTCCGGGACAGACGACGGATGCTGTAACTGCCATAGTTGCTGAATATCTTAAAGCTGATCTTATTGTTATTGCGACATCTGTTGACGGAGTATATTCAGCTGATCCAAAGAAGGACCCGAATGCGGTCAAGTACGAGACCATGACCGCCAAGGAACTTGTAAAAATAGTGATCTCTACAGAGATGAAGGCTGGTTCCCAATCACCTGTAGACCCCCTGGCAGCCAAGATCATAGAGCGCTGTAATATTAATACAATTGTTATGCATGGAGCAGATCCTAAGAAGGTGGAGTATGTCATTATGCAGGAAAGCATAGGTTCTATGCCTTCGAAAGAAGTTCATCTTGGAACACGGATCGTAGGATAAGTTTCTGTGGTCAGCATGAAACTTAGAATATTTCTTACTGTTTTTTTCCTTTTTATAACACTGGTCTTTCCTGCTGCAGCTACTGGACAGGTAAGCATCGCTGATATGTATGCAAATGGTGATCTATGTGAGGTCACGATCGGTTTTTCAGAGTATATGCGTAATGTGACACTGAGCTATGATCTGATGTTAAGTGATCGATCCATAGATTCCAAAGTAGTCAGGCTGGGTGATGTATCCGCAGGAAATTTTACTCTAATTACTTTATGGGAGAGTGAATTGAAAAAGAACATCTATTCTTTTTCGGTAAGTGTATTTGTAGATGGAGAGCTTGCTGACAGCAGGCAGACAGAATTCGTTCATGGTAATCAGGCATTGCTGGAATTCAAAGTTGCAGGTTTCAATTCTGATAATAAGGGAGCAGCTGTCGTCATCAGCCCCACTAATATTTATCGTCCTTCCATTGTAGATATGACATTTGAGATCTTCCGGCAGGATGAGTTGATATATTTTGAAACTTTAGAGGACATTTCTGTAATCCAATCCATGGAGAAGAGCATCATATGGCCCATTTTGCTTGACAATGGGCAACAGTATGTCACAGTGCTGAAGGTCCGCTCCCATGGATCCGATCTTACATCAGCCTATATTTCCATCTTCATGGCAGAGCAGGATGTGGAAATAATGACCGATGATGTAGAAATTGATGAATATGGTGCAAGTGTAACACTCCGGGGCATGTCACAGGTGCCTTTCTATGGTAAGGTAGGAATAACCCTTAGCAGCGATCAAAATAGTACATATTTTGAAGAAGAAAGTGAAGTTCTCACTTTCAACAAAGAGGATACAGTTGGTTTTCTATGGGAAAATATTACAGGAGGAAACTATGCTGTGATAATAAGTGCGATCGGCAATGATGGTAAGATCCTCGATAGTTACGAGACTGCCGTGAGGATCACAGAATTGCCCCCGGCCCAGCCGGAACAAACGAATGAGTTATCTGGTCTGAACATTGTTTACAGCATTACAGTTTTCTTGGCTGCTGTTCTCCTATTCAGTATTAAAAGGGGATAAGATGCTTGATCTCATCATCAAGAATGTTGTCCAGCGCAAGGTAAGAACTATGCTGACCATCTGTGGCATAGCTCTGGGCATATTTGCCCTGGTGGTGATGGGGGCTATGTCTGAGAATTTCGGACAGACCTTTGAAAAATCCATGAGCCTGACAAGTGAGAAGATCAGGGTCTTTGCAGAGAGCGGCATTTTTGGTGGTGGCCTGAGCGAACACAAAGTTTCCGATGTAAGGCGTGTGGCAGGAGTCGAGGATGCTTATGGAGTGCTTGTCACTTTGTTCGATGAAGACCAATTCGGTATGAGCGGCAAGCAGGTGTTGGGCGTACCACCACGGAAATCGAGAAATGTATTAGAACCTGTGGAACTCAAAGCAGGAAGATTTCTTACGGCCGGAGATACGTACCATACAGTGGTAGGAAAGAACATTGCCGGAGAGTACGGTCTGGATGTAGGTAGCACTCTGGAACTGAACGAGAAAAGGTTTACAGTTGTTGGCATTATGGAATACACAGGTTCTATTTTTGACAGTTACGCTACAATACCTCTTGATACAGCTCAGGATATATATACTGCCGAGACCTCCATTACATACATCTTCGTCGAACCGGCACCAGGTGTAGATGCTGAACTCCTGTCCAAAAGAATAGAGCTGAGCGTAAAAGGAGTAAACACAATTTCTCCCAATGAACTAAAGGAACAGGCAGGTCAATCATTGCTGATATTTAGTGTGGTTACCATAAGTTCTGCCATTCTTGCAGCTATTATAGGAGGTTTGAGTGTGATGAATACTATGCTTATGTCAGTTGCTGAAAGGACACGGGAGTTCGGCATTCTGAAAGCAATGGGAGCAGAGACAAAGGACATCATACTTCTCACTTTGGGAGAAGCTGCCCTGCTGGGTGTAATAGGGGGTGTCCTTGGCATCGTTACCGGAGGCGTAGCAGCATATGCCCTGAATTCATGGCTTGCCTCCAAGGGCATAATATTATTCACAATAACTTACAGGCTGCTTATAGTTGCTATGCTGTTCGCAACACTCATAGGAATGGCATCTGGAGCATACCCGGCTTACCGGGCAGCCAGCATGAGCCCAATGGAGGCTCTGAGGCATGGATGAACGAATAGTGCAGGTAGAAGACCTTTCCAAAACATACATGCAGGGGAAGATCCCGGTAACTGCGGTCCATGATGTCACGTTCACCATCAGTCAGGGAGAACTTGTTGCCATAATGGGGCCAAGTGGCTCTGGGAAGTCTACTTTGATGGCTCTTGTCGGCTGTCTTGAAAAACCCACAAGTGGCAAAGTCGTGATAAGAGGTCTTGATATCACTGCTATTCCTGACAGGGAACTTCCAGGGATCAGGCGGAGGATGATAGGTTTTGTATTCCAGCACTATAATCTGTTACCAGCATTGTCAGCTCTTGGGAATGTCGAGCTTGCCATGAGGTTTTCAGGGGTGACTAAAAAAGAGAGGCTGAAAAGGGCAGAAGATCTGCTTCAGAGACTAGGACTTGAAAAACGGCTGCATCACAGGCCAAATGAACTTTCTGGGGGGGAGCAGCAGAGGGTAGCTATCGCAAGGGCTATTGCAAACGGTCCTTCCATAATTCTCGCTGACGAACCTACTGGAGAGGTAGACAGCAGTACACGAGATAAAATTATCACAATATTCGAGGAATTGAGGCTTCAGGGGCAGACGATCATAATAGTTACCCATGACCCGGAAGTTGCAAAGCACTGTGACAGAGTGATCCGCATAATGGATGGAACCCTGTCACATGAGGAGAGAAGAGATGATCAGCAATATGCTACAAGGTAAGCTGTGTCTTCTGCCTTCTTCTCAGTTTCCACAGTGGTAGAAGGGTTTGTTTTAGCCTTTGATCCCTTCAATGCTTCCAGATTCATTTCCAATTGTTGGATCTGCATCTTTGCCCTTTGTACCTTCTCATTTTCAGCTTTCAGCTTTTCCAGAAGTTCTGCCTTCCTTTCTTCACTAATGTTTGAATCTGATATTTGCTTCTGGTACTGCTGGGATACTTGAGCATATTTCTTGAACATTTCGTGGAGAGTATCAAGGTTCTTTTCCAGATCCATTATAGTCTTGTCCATGCCGGTCGCTTCCTTCGTTTTTTGAACTTATTTTGGTTATCTGCGGCTTATATTTGGTTCTAAGCTCTAGTTAAAAAAAGAATGATTATCTATATATAGATTTCTACACAACAGTGTATACTCATTGTCATAATGATGAGTGAACTTTTCTTATCTTCTTTAATAGACAGTGGATATGGGAAATGAAAATAAACAATATGTAAAAATAAAAAAGAGTGAAAAATAGTATATGATAAAAATCTTAACAAATTCCTTCCGAACCCTCGCATAGCTGCAGTATTGCAGCTTCCGGGTGTGAATGTATCACTTCATTGAGCTGCTTTTTGCAATCAGTTGGAATGTTCGACAATGTACTATCCTTTTCGACGAAATCTATTATGGATTCATTCTCTGTTAGCTCTATAACATCGAAATCGTTTACCATTAACATTACTTCCAGGATAGCCCTCTTTATTGAATTCTCATCTTCGTTTTGTGCACTGATGACAGCTTTATCATGGTGTTTGAGTTCAGCATGCATCTTTTCGATTTCCGGAGCAAGGGCCTCCATGCCTGCCTTCATGGCTGCTGCTGCAGCAAGTACCTGGACAAGTACTACTTCATCAGACTCGAACATGTCTCCTATCTCCTTCATAGCTGCTATGCATCCTTCATCGGCAAGTACCACAGGATCTATTCCTTTCTGTATACCTTCTGTTACAGCCGATTTTACTGCCTTTTCATCAAATTCATGGATCGATTTTTTTATCCTGAAAAGGATATTATCTTTTGTTTTTTCCAGATCAGTTTTTAGCACACTAATACCTCCCGCGTTCCCCTCAATGGTAAGGCAGGAACATTGTAACATATTGCACAAAAACTAAGATGTATTTATATTTTGCGAGTCCCGGATGATAAATCATTATTAATATGATGGTTTTAATAAAAACAGAAAATTATATTTGTATATGTATTTTAATCAAACAAAATCATAACAAAAGTAGAATACTGATCTTTTTTGTTGATATCAGTGAACAGATCGTTCATTATAAGGAAATAAATGTCAATACCTGCGCAATTGCAGGTATTGGATCTTACATAGAAGAAACTATTCTTGCAATATCGTTACCTACATCGGATGTGGTTGATGTACCACCCATATCATAGGTCTTTACCTTACTGTCAAGGATGTTCTTTTCAATAGCAGCAACTATAGCATCTGCTGCATCTTTTTCTCCAAGCTGTTCCAGCATAAGGGAACCTGCCCAGATCGTAGCTATAGGGTTTACCTTATTTTGTCCCTTGTACTTTGGTGCAGAACCATGTATTGGCTCGAACATACTCGTACCCTCGGGATTAATATTGCCTCCCGGAGCGAGTCCAAGACCGCCCTGTACCATTGCGCCGAGGTCTGTGATTATGTCACCAAACATGTTAGGAGTGACAACTACATCGAACCATTCCGGGTTTTTCACAAACCACATGGTAATTGCATCCACATAGTTAAAGTCGGTTGTTATTTCTGGATATCCCGAGGCTATGTCCTGGAACTCCTGTCTCCAAAACCCATATATATCGGAAAGTACATTCGCCTTGTCCACTGAGGATACGTGTTTCTTTCTTTTCATAGCAAGATCAAAAGCGTATTTGATCACTCTGCGGGTTCCTTCCTTTGAGATCATTCCTATCTGGTAAGCGATCTCTTCACTATCTGTTTCAATGTCTAGGCCGAACTTAGCAGAATACAGGTTTCTTTCAACCTCGAGCAGGTTCTTGCTGACTCCCTTTTTAGCTTTTCCGCCAATGCCTATGTAGAAATCTTCAGTGTTCTCTCTTACCACAGTGAAATCTATGTCTTTTGGGGTCTTGTCTTTTACAGGTGTCCACACACCCTCAAGCAATTTTATGGGCCTGAGGTTCACGTACTGGTCGAAATAGAACCTTGCTGCCAGAAGAATCCCTTTTTCCAGAACCCCCGGAGCAACTCTTGGATCTCCGATAGAACCAAGGTATATCACAGGGTAATTGGAGAGTTCTTTGAGCGTATCGGAGGAGATCAATTCTCCGGTTTCAAGGTAATGATCTGCTCCATGGGGGAAATCCACCCATTCAACATCGAACCCGAATTTCTCGCCTGCTGCATCTATAACCTTCTTACCTTCAGCAACTATCTCTGGCCCGATACCATCGCCGGGTATAGCTGGAATCTTATACTGTGTCATGTTCCTTCCTTTTAAAACCGATATTTGTCTTTGTATTTACCTTACCATTTTTTTGGCATATTCTATCAGCCCGCCGGAATCCACGATCCCCCTCACGAAATCCGGTAGTGGGGTGGCTTGGTACTGCTCATCCTTTGAAATATTCTTAATGATCCCCGTGCTAAGGTCTACCTCAAGGATATCTCCATCATCTATTCTGTCGGTATCAGGGCATTCCAAAAGTGGAACTCCTATATTGATGGCATTCCTGAAAAATATGCGAGCAAAAGATTTTGCTATAACACAGCCTATCTTTGTTCCTTTTAGCGCCAAAGGCGCATGTTCTCTCGAAGATCCGCAGCCAAAATTATTGCCAGCAACAATTATATCGTTCTCTTTCACCTGCTTTGGGAACTCCGGCCTCACACCCTCAAAAGCGTGGGCTGCAAGTTCTTTGGGTGTGTTCATTATAAGATACCTGCCCGGGATCACAGCATCGGTATCAATATCATCACCAAATTTCCAAACTTTTCCTTTCATGTTATCACAGCCAGACGAATTATAATATTATCAATGATAGTGTCATTCTTTCAGCTTTATAGTAACTGACATCAACTACCTAAATACAATAATCCTAAATAATACTAATGTAAAGGGAATGATAATTCATACATCCGGCCAGGATAATAGTTATTCAGTTTTTTCATGTCCATAGCCTAGTGCACTGGGTTCATTGCCCCCGTGCCAGCTAAGCCGTGGGCGCATTCTTACTATATGAGCCGCCTCGGTGGTATCATCAAGTATAAATGCTATTCCCTGTTCCATTCCCATTTTCCGGATAGAATCCCCAATATTCTCTTTCATGTAGCTTGGTCTGAAAGATTCAAGAGCATTGACATCTTCAGCAGCTGTAAGACGATGGCATATGAGTATATCTGATTGTGAAGTGACTTCCGGATCAAGGGCTGAAGGACGTTGTGTGGCAAGGATCAGTGAAAGCCCCGGCTGTCTGCCCTGGCGCAACCATTCGTTGATAAGTATATCTGAAGCAAGTGTCTTGCTTCCCTTAGGTACAAAAAGATGAGCTTCGTCGATGAACATCCAGACCATGGGCATACCTGTGTTATCTTGTTCATATCCCATTGTCATACATTCCTCTGATCTGCGCGCATCAAGGCGCTGATAATAAATTTCCTTGCTGATCTGCCCAACAACAGCTGCTCTTACGTCCAGGTCCTTAAGAGTGCTAACATCGAGAACTGTTGTGCAACCCCTTTGAACAAGGTCTTTCACAGGGACTCCTTCTTCTGTGAAAATGCCCCATGAAGATGCCGTTCTGATGTAGTTCTCAGCAGCACTCTTGGTCACACTGTCAGCTCTTTCGTCTTCCATCACCACGTCCATTATTGTATCAAAGGAAAAACTTTCATGCATTGATCCGAGCTCTGCAACTACTCTTATTAGAAGTACTCCCAGAGGAGAAACCTCATCGATACTGAAAAGCTTACACCATGCATAACCATCCATTGAAGAAATGGGAATAGAGAACGGAAGGACCTCTATTTTTTGTCCTTCATATTTATGGATACTCCCGGCAGGGACGAATACTTTTATTTCTAGTCCTCTTGGGTCAAGTGACCATTGCTTCAATAAGATCTCCTGTGGGTCATTAGATTTTTCCATTGTCCAGAATATACCCATGGTATCGATCACTAGAGACGCAATATTATTCCTTATGCCGAAAGGAAGCAATGATAGTTCTTCTACAAGGGTACCCATAGTATAGGACTTTCCATAGCCTCTTTTACCACAGATCAAGATACAATGAGGCCTAAGAGCATCCAATCCTACATAAGAAGCAGCTGAGCCGTCCAGTGCCAGATATCTCCCAAGGTTAAGAAGACCTAGTTCTTCATTATTTCGTCTACCAAGAACATAGCGTTTTTTGGTGACACCCGCTGCAAAAGTATCAGAGATGGAATTCATATATGGGAAAAATATGCAACATATATATTTATTTCCATCTGATGCTCAGTTGCCAGGCATTTAATGTAAAATAGTAGTATCCAGTGCAAAAATCGGGGTAGATCATAACTTAAAAATAAATTACAAGGTCACAGGATCAAAACAAAAAGTATAAATTCTAGGGTAATGAATCCATTAAGAGGAATCTCCTGTACATAAAGAATCACTCCCATCGGTTCATTCTATCTAATGGATCTATTGGTGCAATGAGATACTATTCCCCGTAATTCACCCAAAATCTGAGAGATTCCTCAATTTCTATATGTTCAGGTTAAAGAAGAACGTATTTTAAGTATGCCTCTGGCTGCAAGTATTCCTGTCGCTGCAGAGTTAACAAGGTCTCTGGAAAGACCGGTACCATCCCCGGCAGCAAATAGTCCTTTTATGCTTGTTTGCATGTCCCTGTCCACAGATACTTCCATAGCATAAAGTTTTACCTCAGGCGCGTAGAGGAGCGTAGAGTCAGAATTCACACCGGGAATGATCATATTGAGGGTGTCCAGTCCTTCTATGATGTCCATAACTATTCTGTGAGGCAGCGCCATGGAAATATCTCCAGGTGTTATATCTTTCAGAGTATTCTTTATTGAATTCTTTGCAATCCTTGCTTCAGTTGAACGTCGGCCCCTGCGCAGGTCTCCCATCCTCTGTAATACGGGCTTTCCACCACCAATGGTAGTGGCCAGTTTTGCCACTGATTTTGCGTACTTGATCGTATTCTCCATCGGATGGGTCAATTCCACATGTACCAGAAAAGCAAAATTCGTGTTTTCTGAGGTCACAGTGTGCATCGAATGTCCATTTGTTGCAATGAAGCCTTCATAATTTTCTTTCACGACAAATCCGTGCTCATTGGTACAAAAAGTCCGCACGAAATCATCATATCTGGGAGTACGGATATGGAATTTCGGATCGTGGTTTATGCGAGTGACCGGATCCATTATTATTGCAGGGACTTCTACTCTCACTCCAATGTCCACGCCACTGAAATTCGCTTTTATTGAGTGCTCTGTTACCAGTCTATCTACCCACTCGCAGCCTATCCTCCCCGGACAAAGTAATACATAACTAGAGGTAAGATGCTTTCCATCTTCAAGTATCACGCCTTTACATACGGAGTTCTCAATTATCAGGTCAATTACTCTTGTCCTTAACATAAAATGCACACCTTTGTTGTCAAGGTCGTGCTTGAACCGTGAAATAACCACTTTTGCATTATCTGAACCTATATGCCTCTGCCGTATCTCTATGAACTTGGCACCTACTGAAGCCGCCCGGCGCTGTAAGGTCTCTACTTCTTGTTGATCCGGCATGGATACTTTGGTTGTTGCACCATATTCCAAAAAAACAGCATCTACCTCTTCCACAAGTTCCCAAGCCGCAGTTTCATCATCTGTGAATACAGATAGGTCACCGCCGATATCTGGCCTGAGGTTCAAGGTACCATCAGAGAAGGTACCCGCACCGCCCACACCGCACATAATGTCACATGGCAAGCAGTGTGCACATTTCATTTCGGGTTCCAGGGAACAATGCCTGTCTTTAACATCGCTTCCCATATCTATAACTAAAATCTTTAATTTGTTGCAGGCAAGTTCCCTTGCAGCAAACATGCCCGCAGGTCCTGCCCCTACTATGATCACATCATAGTCAGGCCTATGAAAAGAAGAGGTCATGCACATCATCCATCAGAATATGAACAATGTGCTATATGCTCTCTCAAGATAAAATCTTATCCAGTTTTTTCAGTTTCCTGGCAAGGGAAATTTCCTGGGCGATCCTCCTACCGGTTGAAAGGCCAGGTTCAATGAAATCTGAGTATGGAGAACCTGCAGGATAAAGATTTGTGCCTGCAACTATGCGGGCAGATATCTCAAAAACTTTGATCTCAAGCTTGTCTGTGAATACTGTTTCAAGACAGAAGGGACCTATCATACCATCGAACAGTTTAAGTGACTGCTCAACCACTTTTTCACCAAGTTCAAATATCAGTGGGAGCAACGATTCTCTTGCAACAAGTGGCACGTTTCCTGTGACAACGTATGTGGGATGAATTCCTGCATCTTCCAGTTCCCGGGGGGAACCCAGCCTGAATATCTCATCAGCATTGGATTCTACACGTCTGTCCATACTTAGCATTTCCAGCACACCGGTGCTTAAGGTGTAGCCTTCTGTCTTCAGGGGCGAATAGAAGAAATGAAGATAATACCTTGTACCCACAATGAATTCCTGGATGTTGTATTTCTGGGTCTTGTCGACATTCTCAAGGAACTCTTCGTAATTCTTGGCAACAAAGAACCCACGTCCCCCTTTAGCACCATGGTATTTTACCATAACAGGCCCATTTATCTCTTCTGGTTTCACCAGTTTTGGCATGTGGATACCTGCACCTTCCAGCCATTCTCTTTCTTTGTTCCTGTCAGATTCCCACTCAAGTACGTTCCGGTTGCCAAAAGTAGGTACCGGAAACTCAGTGAATTTCTCAGTGCCGAGATATTCCACAAAAGACCCATGTGGCACAACGATAGCATTCTTCCTTACAAGCTGTTCCGCTATCGATGGAATGGCTTGGTAATTATCTACTATTATGAACTCATCAGGCTTTGCTTTAGGGAATGCATCATAGAATTTAGGAGGTTTTTTGACGCAGATACCAATTGTTTTGAAACCTTCCTTCCTTGCACCGTCAAATATCTGAAGGCTTGAATGAGAGCATACAGTTGCAATTGCAAGGTTTTCCAGATCATAGGTTTCGACAATTTTCATGATTTGGTCTTTTTCTATCATTATTGTGCCCCAAAAAGTTACATTATATTGTTCTATCTATTTTTTAAGTTTGCGGAATCATCCCATAACTGCGAATTTTTTCGAAGTTTACGGAAAAGTTATGAAGTTCACGGTTGTTATAGTTAAACATGCAAGAGATAGAGGATGAAGGCAATAATTTCGATAAAGTGCTGGTCTTGCCTCTTAATGAGGATTCAAAAAAGGTAACTCAGGCTCTCTCTAATGAGAAAGCTCTCAAAATGCTGGAAATGCTAGCAGATAAACCCATGTCTGCAACTACTTTATCTGAAAAGATGGGTCTTCCCCTTACTACCATCAAGTACAATCTTGATAGCCTTATAGAAGCTGATCTTATTAAGGTAAAAGAGACAAAATGGAGCCAGAAAGGTCGTGAGATCAAAATATATGAGCCAGTGCAAAAACTCATTGTGGTGGTTCCCGGTACAAAGAACATTGATAGATCATCTATTATGGGGATGTTGAAAAAATACCTGGGTCTTTTCATGGGTGCAGTATTTGCAGCTACTGGTATAGAATTCCTCACACGCCGGATAGGTCTGTTTCCTTCTGTGGACTATTATCCCGCTACTCTTGAAGAAGCTGCCATGAAATCCGGAGGATATGGTGGATTTGCCAATGAAAGTCTTGATTCGGCTTCGAGAGCGGCAGATCAGGCAAATCTGGTAGATGAGGCATCTCCTATGCTAGCGACCATGATATCTAACGACAGCTCAGAAGCTGCTATCATGGTTTCTGATGAGGCTGTCAATTATACCCCGATGGTCCCTACGGAAAGCCTGACAACATATCTGAACACTACAGGATCGAACATTACAGATTCTAACTCAACTCTAATACCCGTTCCATACCCACCGGTAGAAGATGCCACAGTTATTACAGGCACAAGTCCTGGTCTCATCCCGCCCGATCTTCTGGCGCACTTGAGCGTTTGGTTCTTTTTTGGATGCTTATTTGTAATATTGTTCATGTTATTGAGGGAAATGTATTATAGAAAAAAGGCGCTATGAGAATTAGTGAGACTTAATGAGGGTTGCACTTAAGATCGCATATGTGGGGACAGGCTATCATGGGTCCCAGATCCAACCGGATGTTGCCACCATTGAAGGAGAACTCTTCAACGCCCTGAAAGAACTGGAAATAATGGGTGATCCTAAAAAAGCATCTTTCCAGAGTTCAGGCAGAACAGATGCAGGCGTCCATGCAAGAGGACAAGTGGTGGCTTTCAATACTGATAAGCTTAACCTTTCGATTCCAAGGGTCATTAATTCTAAATTACCCAACTCCATCTGGGCATGGGCACATGCAGAGGTTCCAGACGACTTTGATCCAAGAAGAGATGCAAGTAGTCGGGTCTATAGATATATCATTAGTGGAGAACATTATGATATATCCAGGATAAGGTCTGCTTCAAAGATATTGGTTGGAGAGCACGACTTTTCAAATTTTTGCAGCAAGGATGAGGACAAAGGCACAGTTCGGGATGTGAAAAGAATAGATGTCAGAGTAAGCGGGGCACTTACAAAGATCGACGTAGAGGCAAATAGTTTTCTTTGGAACATGGTGCGGAAAATGGTAACTGCTCTTACAATGGTGGGAAGCCGTATGAGGGACGAGGCATGGCTCAAACAGATGCTTGAACCGGAATCATACGAAGAAGGATTGGAACCAGCTCAGTCATATGGTCTCACGTTAATGGAAGTAAAATATCCCATGGAGATACCCTGGACAGAAGATGCATACTCACTTCGCCGGGCCTCTGAAAAAGTGCAGGAATATCTTATAAGACATCGTGTAATGGCCGAGGTCATGCAGGAACTCGTGCCAAAAGAGTGATCTTCTCAGCTTATTGTCAGAGAGTTATTGAAAAAAATATGTTTTAGACGCCGGAATGACAGTTCATATTACTTCATCGATTAAAATTAATGAAGCCGATATACCTTATGAGGTAATATTCCGAAAAGTCAAGCATCCAAGACTGGAATTCAGGCATGGTGATCTCAAGCTTGTGGTACCTCACGGACTAAAAGAATATGAAAAACTGCTTGATAAGCACAAATTATGGGTTTATCGAAGATTCATTTCTCATAAGCAAACGCATATGTTTGCTGAGGGGATAGAACTTTGTTCCACAAGGACAGAAGTGCAATTACAAGAACATGTTGGATCTTTAATAGCTTCTATTGGTACTGAACTTGGTATATTTCCAAAAAAGGTGGCATTTAGGGAGATGCGCACTAAATGGGGCAGTTGCAGTTCAAAAGGGAACATTAATCTGAACATTTATTTGATGTACTTGCCTGAGAAGCTGGTGGAATATGTGGTGTTCCATGAAATGGCCCATTTGATAGAAATGAATCATGGACCCAGATTTAAGGAAATGATTCATAAAAAGTTCCATGAGCATAAGGCCTTTAAAAAGCAACTACGTGGTTACTGGGTTGCCATCATGGAAAAACATTCCATTAATAATTCGTAAGAATAGATCACGGTCATTTGTGACCGTGTCTTAACTTTCTCCATATCCTAACTCTATGGCTTTACTAAAGCTTACATCGGCTTCAGTATAATTTCCAGCCTGGTTGAGTGCAATACCTTTGTTATACCATGTTAAAGCATGCTCTGGATTGAGTTCTATAGATCTGTCATATGCTTGTATCGCTTCGTCGATATTCCCCATCATTCGAAGTGAATTACCCTTGCTGTACCATGCATCATAATTTCCAGGATTAAGTTCTATAGCTTTATCGAATGCTTGCCCTGCTTCTTCGTATCTTTCCATTCCATAAAGTGTATAACCTTTGTGCATCCATGTCCAACTATTCTGGGGATTTATCTCTAAAGCTTTATCATATGCTTGAATTGCCTCTTCATATCTCTCCATTCTACGGAGTGCATTACCTTTATTGTCCCAGACCCCATCGTCCTGTGGTTCAAGCTCTATGAATTTATCATATGCCTGAATTGCATTTTCATATTCCTTCATGTAATAGTGGGACATGCCCTTATAGTTCCAGGCTTCTGTATACTCCGGATCAAGTTCTGTGGCTTTATTGTAGTTTTGTATTGCTTCTTCATACTCCTTCATTTCGTAGAGAGCATTACCCTTATAATTCCAGATCTCGGCATCCAGTGGGTCGAGCTGCAGGGCTTTATCAAAAGCCTGAATTGCTTCTTCGTTCCTTCCCATTTTATTCAGAGCATAGCCTTTATAGTTCCACGCTTTTGCGTCCTTTGGGTCGATCTGTATGACTTTGTCGCATACCTGGATAGCTTCCTCGTATCTTCTCATTTGGTTCAGGACAAAGCCTTTGTTATCTAAGGCTTTTGTGTACTGCGGGTCAAGTCCTATGGCATTATCTAATGCTTTCATTGCTTCGTAATAATTACCCAGTTTAGCATAAGCAATACCTTTGTAGTTCCATGTTCTGGCATCCTTTCGATCGATCTTGATGGCTTTATCAAATGCTTGTATTGCTTCTTCATATCGTTCCATTATATAATGGGTATATCCTTTATTGTACCAGGCAGTGGCAAATTGTGGTTCGAGCTCTGTGGCTTTATCATACGCTTGTATCGCTTCTTCGTATTTTCCCATATGATAAAGTGAAATACCTTTGTTATACCAGGCAAAACCATCCAGGGGATCAATTTCTATTACCTTGTCATATGCTTGTATTGCTTCTTCGTACTTTCCCATCTTACGAAGAGCAATTCCCTTTTCACTCCAGAATTCAACATTATTGGGCTTAAGTTGCAGGGCTTTATCAAATGCCTGAATAGCCTCTTCGTTTTTTCCAGTTTCAGTAAGTGCAATGCCTTTACCAACCCAGGCATCGCCATTTTGCGGATCCAACTCTATGGATGTATTGAATGCTTGTATCGCTTCGGTATATTTTCCTTCTTCAAGAAGGTTATTACCTTTCTCATTCCAATCGCCAGAATTATCGGTTCCGATACAACCTGCACAGAAGATCATTATAACTACTAGACCCTGGATAACATATTTCATATTCACTACCATTTTTCCTCCAGATTTTGCCATTGCTTGTTGAAATGTAGAAGTTTTTGGGAATTAAGTTTTTCTATTTAGAACCAATGTTGATGACCCATGATTCAAAGCCCTGTTTATATTCTCTCCATTTAATTCCTTTTATAGACTTTGCATCAGCTTTGAACTAATGTCTAATTATAATATACAACTCAACATATATAATTTTGATCAGGTTTATAGGAATTTATTATTTTTCCTTGTATAACAATGTAATTCTTCTGGTAAGACTTCTGTGTACTCTCTGGCTATACTCGTCTATTATCCTGAATCCCGCATCTTTTGCAAATCCGGTTATATCCATTTCTGAGACCACTACAGCAAGCTTACCTTTTCGAAGCAATCTGTACATTTCTCTGAAGGAGCCATCATAAAGATGGTGCAGGGATTCAGCTCTGATGGCTGCAGACCGTCCATAGGGAGGATCTGTGACTATAGCATCTACACATTCATCTCTAAGGGGGACCATACATGCGTCACCTGCTATAATATTATAATTGCCACCAAATACCTGCAGATTCATCTGTGCGCCTGAAGCGATCATAGAGCGCACTTCAATGCCTATTACCCTGGCACCTATCAGAGCACCTTCCACCAGAATACCTGCTGTGCCGCAGAAAGGGTCAAATAGAACATCATCCGCCTTCACTTTTGATATATTTACAAGGGCTCTGGCTATCCTGGGCATAAGCACGCCAGGGTAGAAGAAAGGTTTTTTGTGAGGCAATCTTCCCTCGAAAGCACTCCTGTCCACAGATGCTACTACAGGGCCAAATATGCATTTTTGTCCCAGTATCAATCTGAATTGAACATCAGGTGTCTTGAGATCTGCCCTAAATCCTTTCCTGAAAATTTTGCCGCCAACGTGTCCTTCTATGAACTCTCTTTCAAAATCACAATAATGCTTGATCTTCCTTGCACGCACCACGAATGTCTTGCCAGGACCAAGATGATCTGAATAATCAATTTCTTCTGCCATCTCCAATATGTTTTCTGCTGAAGTCTCACACATGCCCGCAACCCGCATTATATGGTGGGACATGGCAAGCCGCTCTGCTACGTACAACAAACGAGTTTCGATCTCATTCACAGTACCATCAATTTCTACGATCAGGCATTGATCAAGTATCTCTTGTTCTTTGAAGTCCAGTCCTGCTATTTCCATGCAGGCATATGCTTCCATAACCGGAAGGGAGTCATGCTCCCCGGAAAGTTCAAATGCGTACAGCATAGCAGTTGCATAGAGAATCCCTTTGGTATTAAAAGGCTGCTATCATGATCATTCAAAAGTTAAGACGTGGAGTAACTTATCTAAAATATCCAAAGCAAAGAACTATTTACTATAACAATATTGGAATCTCCTGATGTCAAAGCCCCTTTATCTTGGTGAAATGCTGCTGCATTGGTGCAGGAATTGTAACGTACCTGTACTGGGAAAGGAATGTGCATGTGGCAGTAGTGCAGAATCAGTGACTGTAACACCTCCTGGTGACATACGTCCGGCATTCGAATACGATATAGAACTTATAAATTCGGTTTCCATGCTGCAGTTCAATGCTCCTCTTATAGCTGATGAGAGGGTGGTGGTGCTGAACAAGGCTCCTTATGATGACCGCATGGACGAGATCATCGTTGATGGAGAGGTGTTAGGAAGCATCAGATTTGAGCTTGATACTCTTAAATGGGTACTTCTCTTGCGTGTGGAAGGCGCAAGGCGTCTTTTTCAAACCAATACCCTGTCTGCTCTGAAGGGCTGGGTTGTTCTGGAGCAGGGTGCAGTAACGTTCATACTGGGTGGTGCCAACCTGCTGGCTCCGGGAGTTCTGGATGCAGATCCCGGTATTCAGGAGAAGGATGAAGTGGTAATTCTTGATCCCAATGGCCAGGTAGTAGCTACCGGCAGGGCTCGTATGAGCGGTGAACAAATGAGAGAGCGCCCCAAGGGAGTGGCAGTAAAGGTAAGGGACAAGGAAGAGCCATGTAAGGTGGTTGTACCACAGGGTGGACAAACCTGGAAAGAAGTCCTCGATTCCAATAAGCATTTCATGGATGAGTTCATAGGACGTTCTCATAAGTTTATCAATAATGTTGCTTCAAGCATGACAAAACAAGTGACCGTTTCATATTCCGGCGGTAAGGACAGCCTTGTTGTGCTGCAGCTTGTAAGCGAGTGTCTTGAAGATTTTGATATCCTTTTCGCTGATACTGGTATCGAATTCCCGGAAACGGTAAGTAATACACAGGAAGTTTCCCAGTTATACGGCAAACCTCTCAGGTCCATCAGTTCAGGCAACGCTTTCTGGGAATCAGTTGATAGTTTTGGTCCACCCAGTGTGGAAATGCGCTGGTGCTGTAAGGTCTGCAAATTGGGTCCCATCACTCAGCTTATCGAAGGAAACTATGAAGAGGGCTGCCTGACATTCATCGGACAGCGCAAGTATGAATCAGACACCAGGGCAAAAAGTGAGAGGGTATGGAAGAATCCCTGGGTGGGGAACCAGATAGGTGCTGCTCCAATACAGGACTGGACAGCTATGCACGTCTGGCTGTATATTTTCATGCATGGTCTTCCTTATAATCCTCTCTACAAAAAAGGGTTTGATAGGATAGGATGCTGGCTTTGTCCTTCCTGTTCTGTTGCTGATCTGCACAGGCTCAGGGCAACACATCCGGAGTTTGCTTCAAAGCTGGAAAATTACCTCTTGGGCTATGCACAAAGGTCCGGACTTTCTCCGGAGTGGGTTGAACATGGGATGTGGAGATGGAAAAAATTGCCACCAAGACTTCAGGAGATCGCAAAAGCCAAGGGTATTCTCACGACCCCTAAGGTTGAGATCAATGGTAAATTTGAGTTCACGGTAACATCCGGCTATCGTCCCTGCAAGCAGGGTGGTGTGTCAGCAGAAGGTAGTTTTGCTACACCTCTTGATATGGAAACAATAGAGTCTTCAGGGATGCTTGAAGCTGTAGGCAAAGTGGCTTTCATGGAAGGGGTTTCTTCTATATTCCAGGGTGAGGACAGTGCCCAGATCTTTGCTGCCGGGACAGTAACAGCCCGTAGTGATAATGAAAAGCATGTTCTCCAACTGATAAGGTCAGTGGAGCTATCCATAAAGAGAGCTCTTCGTTGCAGTGGATGTGGTGTATGTGTGGGCAAGTGTCCGCATGATGTAATTAAGATGAAAAAGAATATTGCTGTAATTGGTGAGGGTTGTATACACTGTGGGAAGTGTATAGAAGTTTGTCCGGTAGTGAAATTTGGGTAAATTCAATTATGCGTTTTTCAACTTTTTTCCAACCAGAACATTTATACATGATATACGCTAACCTTTGATGGTGATTTTTTTGGTAAAAAGGGCACTGCTAAGCGTTTCTGACAAGGCCGGAATTGTAGAATTTGCGCGAGGGCTTGCAGCCCTTGGTGTGGAATTGCTATCCACCGGTGGGACGGCACGGATCCTACGAGATTCGGGAATCGAAGTGAAGGATGTTTCAGAAGTAACAGGTTTTCCTGAAATGATGGATGGCAGGGTCAAAACATTGCATCCCAAGATACATGGTGCCATATTGTGTGACAGGCATAATCCGGATCATATGGAGCAGGCATATAATGCAGGCATCGAGCTTATTGATCTGGTTGCCGTAAATCTCTATCCTTTTGAGGTCACAGTGACAAAAGAAGGTGTTTTATTGGAGGAGGCCATCGAGAACATCGACATCGGTGGTCCGACTCTTTTGCGCGCAGCGGCCAAAAACTTTCATTCCGTAACGGTTGTATCTGATCCCGTGGATTATGGGCATGTGCTCAAAGAGATCAGATCAACAGGTGTAGTTGCCGAGAGAACTCGCAAACAACTTGCCGTAAAAGCTTTCAGACACACGGCATGCTATGATGCAATGATAGATACATACCTGAGCAGGGAAATAGCTTCAGAAGAGGTTATACATCTGAACTTTGTCGGTGGTATGGGCCTGCGTTATGGTGAGAACTGGCATCAAAAAGCTAAGTTCTTCAAAGAGCCCGGAGTAAAAGGTCCATCCCTTGCAAATGCACGACAGTTACATGGAAAAGAGCTATCGTATAATAATTACGTAGATGCTGATAACGCATTGCTGACCATAAAAGACCTTCATGCTGAAAAACCTGCAGTTGTTATTGTAAAACACAATAATCCATGTGGGTTAGCCACTGGAGACACTCTTCTGCAGGCTCTGAGCGCTGCATGGGATGGCGATCCCATCTCAGCATATGGAAGTATCGTTTGCAGTAACAAAGCATTTGATCTGCAGTCAGCAGAATTCCTGGAAGGCAAGTTTATAGAGATTATCCTGGCCCCAGGTTTTGACCATGATGCACTTGAGTACCTTAAGAAAAAGAGCTCTAATCTGCGGTTACTTGAACTGCCGCAGTTAAATGATGTTTTTGATTTTGATCATACGTACAAGTATGTGGTAGGTGGCTTGTTAAAACAATCCAGGGACATGGGTTTGTATGAAAAGTGGGACTGTGTGACCGAAACGAAGTTCCCTGAGTCGATGCGACCGGTTTCCGAGTTCTGCATAAGCGCCTGCAAGAGCACAAAATCCAATTCTATTACCCTTGCTTATGAGTACCAGAAAGGTTGTTATATGATGCTTGCTATGGGCGCAGGTCAACCCAACAGAGTAGACTCTATCAGAAAACTGGCTGCTACTAAAGCCAGAGAGAACCTAAGGGTAATATACGAAAAGGAAAGTCCGAACGAGGATTTCGATGAATATTGTAAGAAAGTGCTTTCAAAATGTGTAATGGCTTCAGATGCTTTTTTCCCCTTCGATGACAGCATAGTTCATGCGGCTGAGAACGGAATCATGTATATAGTGTCCCCAGGTGGTTCCATTAGAGATAAGGAGGTCATAAGCACTGCAAACAAGCTAGGAGTATCTCTTGTATTTACTGGAATGCGCCACTTCTTGCATTGATTTACTCCTTTTATTTTTCTATCTAATACTGCACCACATATCTTAATATTTTAGGATGATATGTTTATAACTAATATTGATTATTGAATATACGAGTAGTATTCGGTTGTTGAATGCAGTGCGTGTTTCAAATTTATATCTCTGGGTAAATTACTAGTGATTACTATGAAATCTAAAGGTTTGTTGAGTTTGCTTACTTTCTCGGAAAAAAGAAGAGATCTACTCCTATTTCTTCTGGAGCAACCCTCTACTCTTTCTAACATACGTAAAAAGTTCGATGTATCTTCTCCGGAGATCGCACCAAGGATAAGGGAGATGGAATCTGCTAACCTCATGTACAAAGACCCTTTCACCAAGATGTATACACTTACAACTACAGGAAGGATCATTGCCAAGTCTTTCAAACCTTTTGTTGATATGGTGGGCCTTATCGAGAAAAATGAGGACTTTTGGAACGATCATGACCTATCCGGCATACCTGAGTATTTACTTGATAGGTTAGCTGATCTTAAAGACTGCGTTTTTTATGTGGACAAGCTTGAGAACATTTATGATTCTCATAAAACATTTACCGAGAATATAGCGCATTCAAGTGTGATTAAAGGTGTTTCTCCTATTTTCTTTCCTTCTTATCCAGATTTTTTCGCACAGCTTGCACTAAAAGATGTTCCCACCTCTCTTATTCTCACAAAGAGTATCTTTGATAAGGTCAAAAATGAACATGATGAGAAAATGAGGGCATATTGTGCTGCCAAATACACTGAACTCTATCTTCTTGATAGTTCCAAGGTCGCTTTTGTGGTGACAGATCTTTTCTTTTCCCTGTCTCTGTTCTTTAAATCAGGCAATTACGATCCTCGTACCGATCTCATTTGCTTTGATGAAAAAGGTATTCAATGGGGAAACGATCTATTTGACTACTACCTGTCACAAGCAAGAAAAATATGAAGTATGTCCTCATGCCATATTTCCAATTACTGATCTTAGGCACACGATAGACCCTGCTTCACCATCAACGAGAAAAAGTCTTTCAATTTTTCCCCTTATATCTTCTTTTTCCCGGTTATGCGTGAGTCGGAGTATATACAATAACCCTATAAAGAAACTATACATCACAATTACGGGCTCGAATGCAAGCAAGCTCATTATTATGGCGGATGCTAGCAGTGAATGAGATATGATGTGTAATCCTAGTAATAATATGCGGGTATTCTTTTCTCCAAAGCTTACAGGAAGGGTTTTGATGCCTGCCATCAAGTCTCCTTTTACGTCCTTAAAGTCGTAGATAGCTGAATTAATGAAGAGTTTAGATCCATAATAAAAGAATACCACGAGCACAGGCAGAAGACTAACGATCCCGGTTCCGGCTATGCCTGCAATGAAAGTGCCCCATGTCAGCCCAACTACAAGATTCTTGATCCCTAGGCCGCCTTTTAGTTTAAGGTTCAGTTTTCCAAAATTCAATCCTTTACTGTACAGGTATCCAGTTACAAGCGGCATCAAAGCCAAAAGAAGTAAACCACTGGTGCTCAGGGCGTAACAACCAGATACAAATGTAGCCAGAGAAGCAAACAATGCCAGCTTTTTGTTGGCCCCTTTTAGTTCGGATCTGTTTATACTGTCTTCAGTTGATTCAAGTGCACGATCTAGAGTATATACGGCGTACACAATAAGCCCTCCTGCCACGCAGTTCAATACGCTTATCTGTGCCAAGAGCAGGAGAGATGCTATATATATGCGTAAAGATCCTGATATTGCTACCAATAAAGAGCTTTTCAGCAGGTTTATTGTTGGCAAAAGATTTTTGCAGTATTCTTTATATGTATCTTGAATTATCTTTCGGGTATAATTGTATTGTAGACTGTTACTTGCGCTCATACACAAGTAAGTTTGACTACCTTAGCATTATTAGTAACTCAGTATACTTTTATACGAGTAATTTACTTTGTAATTCCAAGTAATTTTCAACAGCCGATATTGATTATTATTTATTGTTATAATTATATTGTAACTACATAAATTGTACGCGTTGACTAATTTTGTCCTATTTTTTATTCTCCTCTGATCCGTATATTATTCCTTGTTGCCTAAATATGCCTCTATACTTTGATCTGTTACTTGTGATAATATTGATCATAAAACAAGTTTACCTTCTTTCATCAAGTCCTTCACTCTGGATTACTCTAAAGACAGAGTATTTAATACACATCAGTGACGTTTACTTTTGCATGACACTACCTAAAAAACCTTTAGTGCTTATGATCCTTGATGGATGGGGGTACGATCCCAATCCTAACGGTAATGCTGTGCAGGCTGCCAAGACACCAGTTCTTGACTCCCTTCTGGAGAAATACCCTTCCACTTTTCTGGAGGCTTCAGGGGAAAGCGTTGGTCTTCCTGCAGGCCAGATGGGCAATTCTGAGGTAGGACATCTTAACATTGGTGCAGGAAGAATTGTGTATCAGGATCTGACGCGTATTAACAGATCTATTGAAAGTGGTGAGATATATAGTAATCCAATACTTCTTGAGGCAACACGGAATGTAAAGAAACATGGCTCAAACCTACATTTTATGGGTCTTTTCTCATATGGGGGAGTGCATAGTCACCTGAAACATCTGAACAGTTTGATAGAGCTTGCTGGAGATCAGGGCCTTCCAAAGGTCTATGTCCATGCTTTTCTTGATGGCAGGGATGTGCCTCCCAGGCAAGCACTTTACGATATGGAAGAGTTCCAGCAAATGTATTCCAAAAAAGGAAATGCTATCATTGCTACTGTTTCAGGGCGATACTATGCCATGGACAGGGATAAGCGCTGGGATAGGATAAAACTTGCTTATGATGCATTGGTCCTAGGCAAAGGCTTGAAGTCTGAAGATCCTGTTTCTGCCATCCAGGAGGCATATGGCAGAGGTGAAAATGACGAGTTTGTCAAACCTACGGTCATCACTGACAAAGAGGGTCAGCCTCTTACAACTATCAAGGACAATGATTCAGTGATATTTTTCAATTTCAGGCCGGACAGGGCGCGTCAGCTGACCTACTCTTTTGTAAATGAATGTTTTGAGGGTTTTGAAAGAAAAGTTTCCCCCCATGTCCATTATGTATGCATGTCCGAATATGATGAAAAATTGAATGTGCCACTTGTCTTTCCAACAGAATGCATTGAGAATACGCTGGGACAGGTGCTTAGTGATCATGGTCTCAAGCAGTTAAGGATAGCTGAGACTGAAAAATATGCACATGTTACTTTCTTCATGAACGGAGGTGCAGAGGAGCAGAATTCCGGGGAGGAAAGGTTATTGATCCCTTCTCCTAAAGTTGCCACTTATGACCTCAAACCACAAATGAGTGCTTTTGAGGTTACTGATGCACTTGTGGAACAGATAAGGTCAGAGTCATACGATGTCATAATAGTGAACTATGCAAATATGGATATGGTGGGTCATACAGGTTTCTTTGATGCTGCCGTAGAGGCAGTACAAACCGTTGATACCTGTGTGGGCAGAGTAGTGGCTGCTGTATTGGGATCAGGAGGTTCTGCTATTATTACTGCTGACCATGGCAACGCTGAGAAAATGATAGATGCAGTTTCAGGTTCTACGCATACGGCTCATACCTCTAATCCTGTACGTTGTATCTATGTTTGCAACGAACCTGGTTTACAGCTTTGTAAAGGAAAGTTATCTGACATTGCACCTACGATGCTTGAGATCCTGGGTATCCAGCAACCAATGGAAATGACAGGCAGGTCACTTCTTAAAAAGTGATCTAGAACCATTGGTCCAGGGTTCTCTGTCCTGGCCCGCTGATCGTTTCCAGTCTTTCACAGGCTTTAATGACCCTGTCTTTTGAAAAGTCATGCTCTCCGCAAAGGAATGTAATAATTGCATCGGTGTCGGGTTTTTTCCATTTGAGGGTGTAGTTGTCGGTTACAGAAGGGTTTAAAAAAATATTTTTTATCTCCTGCACATTCTCTATTTTTTGCCCTACAGCAAGCAACACTTTTTCTATATTGTCGTGCTCTTTTATAAGCTTCAGTGCTTTTTTTGGGCCTATCTTTTCAAGGCCTGGGTTGTAATCTGTACCCACGCATATTGCAATATCTATAAGTTGTGAGCGATTGATCCCAAGTTCTGCCAAGCTTTCCTCGATTTTAATTATCTCTGGTTTAACTTCCACAAAAATATGCTTCTTCGGCAGTTTGCGCTTACCTGTAATTGTAAGGTTCCTTACAACCTGGGGTGCTCCGAACAGTATAGAATCGTAATCCTGTGAAGCAATATAGTTCGCATCTCCTCTTTTCACCAGGTGGGCAGCTTGTGCCTCTCCTTCCGAAGGGGCATCAACCCAGGGAATGCCCATGGCCAGGAGTAACCGCCTGGAATCATCTGCTATCTCCTGGGTGACCCTTGAGGACGCCTGCGCATACATATATGCTTCTTCTGCCAGTCCCTTTTCCTTTGCTTCTTCCCATTTTATCGTTGCGTTCTCTCTGTCAGCCATTCGCTTCTCTATGGTCCGATCTTTGAGATATGATGGTTTTCCATCAAAAACAAATACTGGTTTGATTCCTTCTTCCATAAGGCTGGTCATACGGTATAGGATACCTGAAAGGTGAGAGGTTGTGTTTCCTCTGGAGTCCTTAAGCGGCGTACCATCTCTTTGCCTTATTATGCTAAGGAATTGATAAAGCGTGTTGTATGCATCTATAGCTACAACTTTATGGGACAATTCGGATATTTCGATTTGCTGTTTTTTCAGGAGTTCTCCAATATCTGTTCCCATAAAACAGGATAGTTGTCAGATATTCTTAGTTGTTTCGCTAGTATCCAGTCGCACATCTATGACCGAATCATCAGATGCATCGATCTTTCCTATCTTTAGTATATTTCCGACCCTTTCGACAAGGTCTGCTTTTGTTATCTGAACTTGATGTCCATCCCCATCAGAACTTCTGTTCTTATGTACGATAAGTAACTTCTGTCCACTGATTTCATTGCCTATTTTTGATATGACATTCTTGACAACTTGCTCGAAATCAGAATATATCATTATTTCGGAGTATTTTCCAGCTTTTTTGATAATACCAATCGGTTCCAGATGAATGCGCATATACGCACCTCTTTGCAGAATAAGACTTTAAATCACTCATCATACGTAAGCACCTGTTTATATCATTTTCGCATTGTTCGGGAAATAAATGGTATTCTACAGGAACAATATTACACCAAGCTTCATCTGTACCTTTTGCTATTAAGGGTTTCCAGAGCTTCGTCTACCCTGCCGATCACTTCGTCCATTTTTCTATCCATGTTGCTCTCTATGCTCTGGACATTGATCCTCAGGGACCTTTCCTTCACATCGATCATACTTTCCATTTTGCGCATGCGTATGTCAACCGAGAGGATCATAGCTGCCAGAGCGCCTACCATAACTATTGCTGCGAGTATTATAAGGGAATTCGCAGGGTCATATTTAAACCTTCCAAGCCATTCGTACGTAAGTACAAAAGATGATACAACCATCACTATGGAAAAAACAATATCTCTTGTTTCCATCATCGACCCTCATAAAATAGAATTTTGATTGCTTTTTTATATACTTTTCTTTAAAGAATATAAACCAATAGATTGACTTTGTAGAAAAGCCTTTTCAATCATGTTCAGGCTATAACTTACGTTCTTTTTGTTCATGATCTTTCTGTGTCTTTTTTAAGTATTGTCTCTATTTGTATATCTATTTTTTATATATTGTGCATTATTAAATATAAATATATACTATAAACGCTTATGTTAATACGGTGGTATCGATGGACAACTTTGTTTCAACAAAGTACGCAATAGTGGTACTGGTATATCTCCTAATGCTGCTAGCAGCCGGCCTCATGGCTGGTCTTATTGTTGTAGAGTGATACATGCCTGTTTTTTGACATGTTTGCATGGAATGTTATTTAAGTACCCCTTTATAATTTATCATATAAGGGGGTACCCACTTGAGTATAAAGGATCTCATTAACGTCTGGGTTATAAAGACCGGCTATTCCGGCAGGCAGGCACGGGAATGTCTTAAGAAAAATGTTATTTCTTTTGACGTGGAACTACATGTACTTGAGGAATTTGCAGAAGATCTGAAGTCTTCTTCGAATCCAATAATTATGCAAGATCGGTACAGGTTGCTTGATCAAAAATATGATGATTTTACCAACAATCTGGCCATTGAGCTAGAGAGCAGCCTGGAAGACCTCAATTACTTTTCCGGTTCTCCTTTGAGGGATGAAAAAATCTCCCGATTAAAAGAAATGCTTGAAGATATGAACCAGGAATTATCTGGCTTTCACAAAGTTATGGACAAATTTGATGAATTTGAAAGAATAGAGTATCTAAAAACAGCCATTCATGATAAGCTATGTTCCATTGCTCATTCCAAACTTGAAACATGGGCTTCTGATATGGCAAGGTTCTCAATAAGTATCCTTACAGGTGATATTGTGGTAATACCTCTTCCTGAAAAAGGTCTTTTTGCAATTGGCAGGGTCATGGGTGGGTATGAATACAATAGTACAGACATATATACCCGGCATTTTCACAATGTAGAATGGTTGAATATGCAAGTTCCATTCCCCGAACTTAAGGAAGAGCTTAATGGTTCTTCATCAGTTTTTCTTCTTACAGGGGATGCAAGGGAAAAAATACTTGATATGCTTGTTTCTAAAAGAATCCGTCAGAGTGAATTAATATGATGTGATCCCTAAAAATTGAATTAAGCTGCATTTAGAGAATATTACGAGCAGGTTATTGACCACAAGGAATATACCTAGAAGGCTTACAGCACTTCTGGATGCTAACCATATATAATTTTTCCATGCAGATCCAGTACTCATTATCGTGAGATAGTACCAATAAATTATCCCAATGAATACAACCTTCATTATGAGCATTGACCATATGCCGAATTCATCCATCAGGATGGCAAGGAATGGATTTTCCTCAAATCCATAATCTAATGCATGATAAGTGGTGATGAAATCTCCTAACACATAGAATAGGACTATGTGCTTAATATCTCCAAGAAACTGTGTAAAGGGATCAGATCCTGCCATAAAGATGTTTTTCAGCACCATATGTATAGATGCTCATGAACCAGTATATATTCAAAATGTATACAATTCATCTCCTTATGTACATGTAATGTCTGATGCTGTTTATATCCCTTGATATCATATACTGAGACCATTGAAAAGATAAGACAATTGTTTTGTACTATTAATAACAATGCTTATAGCATGACAGAGAGGATGAAGAACATGGATATAACAGATTTGCTGGCCAAGCACAAAGCAGATGGTTTCATGATCGTGGGTAATGTCGATAATGCTGATTTCTACTACGCCACAAATTTCTTCGTCTCAGATAAATACACCTATATACAAACATTAGGCTCCAAAGAGATACTTGTAGTTTCAGAAATGGAAAAAGGCCGTGCTGAGCTCGAGTCCAGGGTTACCGATATACGTACGTTGCAAGATTATAACTACAGAGAGAAAATAAAGCAAAGGGGCGACCCATATCAAGCTTATGTAGATTGTATAGCTGAGATCTTACAAAAAGAAGGTATCCGAAAATTAGGAGTCCCAAAGGATTTTCCCTATCATACAGCTCAGGCTCTGAAAGAGGAGGGCTTTACTATTGTTGACATGGAAAGTCCTTTCAGAAAATTGAGGTCGATCAAAAGGGAAGACGAAATAGGGCATATCAGGTATGCCCAAAAAGCCTGTGAAAAAGCCATGGCTGCAGCCATTGATCTTGTTCATAAGTCTGAGATAGTCGACGGTAAACTTCTTTTCCGGGGTTTTGAACTCACTGCAGACGACGTTCGCAGAGAGATAGACCTTGCATTACTGGATTCAGGTTGTGAGGCAGTGGGCACTATTGTTGCTGGCGGTAAAAAAGCTGCCAATCCTCATTGGGAAGGAGAAGGCCCACTTAAGCCAAACGAGTCTATTGTTATTGATATATTTCCTCGCAGCAAAAAGCACCGTTATTTTGCCGATATGAGCCGCACAGTCCTGAAAGGTGAAGCATCTGTAGAGCTTCAGAAAATGTATGATGCGGTTCTGGCAGCTCAGAAGGAAGCCATAGAAATGGTAAAGCCTGGCATACTCTGCAGTGACATACATGATCGTGTATGTGATGTACTAGAATCCCATGGGTTTAAAACAATACGTAGCGGTTCTAAAGTAGGTTTCATCCACTCTACAGGCCATGGGGTTGGTCTTGAGATCCATGAGGCACCATTTGTGGGAGTTCAGGCCATTCCTCTTGAGAAGGGTAATGTAATTACCATTGAACCCGGTCTTTACTATCCTGATCAGGGGGGTATTCGTATAGAGGATATGTTGTTAGTGACAGAGGATGGTTGTGAGAATCTCACATCACTTGAGAAGAGATTTGTTATATAATGTTATTAAGTTATCAGTCGTAGGTGTTTTATGACAAGTATAATGCAGGATGATATTCTGGAGAAATATCTAAAGGCAGGCGAGATACTATCCAGGGTGAGAAGTGAAGCAAAGGATAAGATAAAAGTGGGTGCAAGTCTGCTTGAAGTAGCGGAGTTCGTGGAAAACAGGACCATAGAGCTTGGAGCCGATGGTTCAGCGTTCCCATGTAATATCTCACGGAACGATGAAGCTGCCCATGCCACACCAATGGCAGGTGATGAGTCGGTTTTTGGAGAAGATGTGGTGAAGCTGGATATCGGGGTTCACGTGGATGGCTATATTGCTGACTCTGCCATCACAGTGGATCTCACAGGTAAGCATGGGGATCTCGTCAAAGCCTCAGAAGCTGCCCTTTATGCTGCTATAGATACTGTAAAAAGTGGGGTTAATACTGCACAGCTGGGTTCTGTGATCGAAGACACTATTGTAAACCTTGGTTTCAGGCCAATAGTCAATCTTACAGGTCATGGAGTTGCCAGGTATATTGCCCATACTCATCCCAGTATACCCAATCGGCGTATTGATCACGGTTCTGTGCTCACGGCCGGAGATGTGATAGCTATCGAACCCTTTGCTACTGATGGTGCGGGAAAAATAATAGATGGTTCATGGTCAGAGATATTCAGTGTCATAGGAAACAAACCTGTGCGTCTGCCAGCTGCCCGTAATCTTTTGAAAGAGATAGAACCATATAGGATGTTGCCATTCGCCAAGAGGTGGCTCAAGACCGAAAAACTTGACTTTGCTCTTATGCAGCTTGCTAAATCAGGTGTGATCACTTCTTATCCGGTACTCAAGGAAGTTGCGGGCGGTCTTGTGTCCCAGACGGAACATACGCTTATTGTTACCGAGGACGGTTGTCAGGTGACCACTCTTTAATGAGGGATAGGTTGAATACTCCACTTTTAGCATTTTCATTGCTTTTTTTGTTTATGATACTTCCAGCGAACGCAACCTTCACCTGGGAAAACAATATTACTGTTGGATATGACGAGGTCCAATGGATGTATACGGAGACCTATGATGAAGCCAATTCTATCATCTACAAAGACTACGTCGATATGTCGGTGGGTAACCGGGATGGCTTCATAAATGCATGGGAGGTTCTTAAAACAGATGTGAATACCAGGTCTGCCCTACAAAATTCTATCATTGAGCAGATGGATGTAATTGTGAATGGCTCTTCTGAATACATCGTGCTAACAGATGTAAATTCCCGGATGTCCCCTGAATTGTTGGGTCCGGTAATGCAGGCAGAGGTTATTATGAATATCTACACGACCAATTACCGCGTTGTAGATCCGTTTTTAGAAGTTGGGAACAGCAGTATAGGTTTCATTGGTGAAAAAAACACTCCTATAGTTATCAATATGCATAAGGGGATATCTGTGAATTCTACTGAAGGTATCGATAATGTATCTGTCAGCAACAATGGACAGGTTGTAAAGATCGCGGGTATTTTTGGTTCGACTGGAAAAGCAACAGTTTATTTCCACTTGGAGGAGGCTGAAGATATCGTTGCCTCAGTCCCGGAAGTCACTGAAGAGGGTCTTTCAGGTGAAGGACGGATATTGGGGGATGAGCCATATCATGATTTCTCTCTTGCTGGAAGGATATTCCCTTCTTTAAGGATATGCAATCCCGAAAGTGTTTGAATAAAGGAATTAATCTTTATAGTCCATTTAATTAATGTTGAGGCAATAGAATATGATGATCGAACAGATTAAACTAAAAAAAGGTATTGCCATAGGTCTGAACATTCAAATGCAGCATGCATCCTTGCTTGTAGTGAAAGCAGATTTGGGATTCGTTATGTGTGGTTATCTGGATATGGCTACAGCTGAGAAGCTGGGAGATGTGGCTGTACGGGTTTCAGGGGTCAGCACATTTGAAGATGTTCTCACTGCAGAAGTCAAGTCAGTAACTCCTAAAGCTAAAGAACTTGGCATTGCAGTGGGCATGAAGGCTGTAGATGCCCTGGAGCTAATGTTCTGAATTTATACCAATATTTTTATTACCCTTTATTATCTCAACAGATTAACACTTGCATAGTATTAAATACTCTTAATATATTATTAAATTGAAAATAATTTTGATCTTAAGCGGGGATATTACTTTGAGTTCGGAAAAAGGTTTCTTAAAGACTTATGCTCCAATCTTTGCTATGGCTGGCATTATATTGGCTGTCCAGTTTCTATCTTTGTTGCTGGCACAACCTATGAATGCTGAAGGTATGCAGGCTTTTGAGGACCCGGACTCTACAGCCAATAGTTTGTACTACATCGCAATCATCCTTGTGTTCACTTTCTTCCTGCTCATAGCACTGAAGAAAAATATGCAATGGGTCATTCAGCTTGTAATACTACTTGCAGTGGCTTCTACTGTATATTATGTGTTCATAGCTCTATTATCGCTGTTGACGGATTCAAACACGGCAATAAATGCTGTTTCTTTGTTCATGGCAATAGTTCTTACTGTTCTGCTGTACAAGTTTCCGGAGTGGTATGTGATAAACACTATTGGCTTGATCATAGGAGCAGGTGCAAGCGCCATCTTCGGCATTTCCCTTTCAATAATCCCAGTACTTGTTTTGCTATCACTTCTCGCTATCTATGATGCGATCTCCGTCTACAAGACAAAGCACATGATAGACCTTGCTGAAGGTGTTATGGACCTGCGTTTACCCATACTTTTCATTATTCCTAAGAAACTGAACTATTCCTTTATCAAGGACACTTTTAAGAAAGAAGATGGCGAAGAAAGAGAAGCTTTTTTCATGGGTCTGGGTGATGCAGTAATGCCTACCATTCTGGTAGTTTCTGCTAATATTTTTCTAGATTCACCTTTGAAATATATGGGTATTTCATATCCCTCCATAGGTGCCATGATTGGAACACTAATAGGATACGCTGCTCTTATGGTATTCGTAATGAAAGGGAAACCACAGGCAGGCTTGCCATTCCTTAACACAGGTGTTATACTTGGATACGTAGCAGGTGTACTGATCACAGGTGGATCTTTCTATTAATATTTTTTAATTTTCATCATCTCTGCTCTGGCAGTTCAGAATTAAAATTACAGAACATACAAGAGGGGTCCTTTCCTTCTACAGTAGACGCAAATTCAGAATCTATGGCACGGGTACCCTCTGCAAGTATGGAAGCATTGGCTACGGTACTGCTAATAAGGATCGTATCGAATATCTCTTCCCTGCTCACTCCGAGTCTTTTGGCAGCCCTTATGTGTGTTTTAAGACAATGGCCGCACTTGAGGGCAGAGGCAACAGCAATACTGATAAGTTCCACGGTCTTTGGGTCCATACGCTTGAACTCACGCATAATGCTGTTCGTATATATCATTCTGGAGATAAAGAGTTCAGGCATATCCTTAATGAAATTTACTATATAGGGGACTTCTCCATATTGTTTCTTCATGTCCTCCAGCATTTTTTCAACGACTTCTTCCGGCTCTTCGTTAAGAAGTTCTTTGATCTTTTCTATTTGCACGTTGCACCTCACATCTCTATGCCCACTTCAGATTTCCTTTTCACCTTCACAAGTATGTAGTTCTTCATTTTTGAGGGTGTAATAGTTGCAACATCTCTAAGGTGGATGTTATCCTGCAATTCCATATCTTCAACCTTCTTATGGAAATCAGCATAAGGGAGTTTAATGCGCAGTCCATCTAATTGCAGCGTGAGCGGCGCAGGGGTATATACGCTTTCTATCTCAGGGATCTGTTCCTGTACCTCTTTCATGATCCTTGCAGGCAGGACGGCAAGTGGGTCTCTGGCAATATCCTCTCTCATTTTTTCCACGATTATCCCCACTTTCTCACTCATAACATCCAGGCCCCCCAGTTCATCACTGTGCCTTAGCCTGTGAGCGACCCTGCCGATGTTCCCTATGTACATATCGGCACCAGGCACTTCTTCAGTCTTAAGGTCCGGCCCTCCTGTGGCAACGATGGGTATCTTTATACCTTCAAAGAGTTTAGGTTTCTTATTGATTATACAATCCCGGAAGGTACCAAAAGAGAACAGGGCAATATCATGCTCATTTATTAGTCTTCTTTCATAATCTGCAGAAAGTGCAACTCTTCTTCCCATGCCTCTGGCAAGTCCTATCATAGTGGTGTTAGCGCCTCCCCGTCTCAGGAATTCAGCTATATCACAGGCAGAATGCGGCAGATGATGAGACGCAAGCGTAGGTGAGACAACGGCTATTTCAGTTCCTGTAAGGGGAGCTCTGGATATCTTTCCAAGAAGATCTTTGGCAAGCTGCTCAATAAGATGTACATCATCTCTGGGTACGAGCATCACAAGAGTAACCTCTGTGGCAGCCGGTGTTTTCTGGATGAGGTATCCTCCCAGATCTTCCAACAGTTCCAATATAAGCGTATGCCTGTGTATTCCACCTTCATATATGTAAGGTTCAAGCACTGCTGCCAAGAGCTTACCCTCCCTTTATCTTTTCAAGCATTTGGTGTCCTTGCTGCACCCATTCTGGTTTCATGGCATCTTCGGATGCTACGAAAATAAATTCATTGCTGTTAAGTGAGTGATAACGTACCCTGAACCCTTCAGGAGTTCCTCTTATAGCCATTTCGACAAGCCTGGAAAGCAATGTGCGTTTTGGGTCGAATATGGCCATTTCTTTTATGGCCTCTATCTCAGTGTCCATATTTTCCACGTTTACATTTATGGTCTTCCTGTCCTGTTGAATGACTTTTCCGCGTCCATATTTTGCCCACAGTTTCTCCAATAGGTCAGGCAGGTACTTCTCATCTCGCAGGACTATCTGTATCTCATTCCTGGTGACAGCTCCAATGTTAACATCTGCAAAGTCCGATGTTTTTACTAGTGGAGGACTGCCTCTCAGAATGATGGCCATCTGGAATAGTGAGTCTTCAGGCGTTATGATAGCATATATCCTGCCAATAGAGTTGGCAAGACCAAGCTCCGAAATGACATCTGAGAGTATTGACCTGTAAGCTTCGGCCTCTTCAGGTATTTTAGTTTCCACCTTGAAGATCTCCAGAGGCTCCATATTTCTTATTCCTCCACAAATCCCGATGCCAGCAATGCACTTCCCACAGCACCTATGAGGTGGGAGTTCGGTGGCACAAGCACATCTATTTTAAGCAGACTGCTCAAGGCTTTTGGAACGCCTTCTATCAGTGAAGAGCCACCCACAAGGATCAGTGGCTCTTTTACATCCACTTCCTGCAATTGCTGCTCAAAGATCTGTTCCACCACACTATGACATGCCGCAGCAGCCACATCCTCCGGTCTTGATCCTTTCGCCAGTGAGTTTACAAGTGACTGGATACCAAAGACAATGCAGTAACTGTTCATATCGACTTTTTCCTGCATACCTTTTACAGCCAGTGCACCCAGTTCAGTAATATCGACACCAAGTCTCTTTGCTGTCATATCCAGAAAACGCCCGGATGCACCTGCACAGATACCACCCATGGTGAACATGCCTGGAATTCCATCTTCCACTGATATTGCCTTGTTATCCATTCCACCAATGTCGATAACGGTTGCAGAGCCTTTTTGCTTGTTTGCCAGGTACACTGCACCTTTGGAATTGACAGTGATCTCTTCCTGTACCAATTGCGCCTTAAAATGCTCTCCTACCAGGAACCTGCCATAGCCGGTGGTTCCAATAGCCTGGATCTCTTCGGCCTTTACTCCAGCTTCCTCAAGTGCATGGTTGAAAGCTTCTGTTGCACTATCAATGACCTTTATAGTGGGCACCCAACCCTGGCCAATGATCTTGTCATTTCTCATTATCACAGCTTTTGTAGTGGTCGAACCAGAGTCTATGCCTGCAGTAAGACCAGTCTGATGCTCACGGGCAAGCAGATGTTTCCTTCTTGCGATGGTGGTAAGAGCTTCCATTCTTGTCATAAGGGTGGCTGCTGTTGTCCTTTCGGTGAAAGAATAACTGATAACAGGAATACTGGAATGCTTATTTATATATCTTCTAACTTCGTTCCTTACAATAGCAGCTTCAGCACACCTGAAACATGATGTGATGAACACTCCATCCACGTCTGCAATGCCTTCCACCACTGCTTGGGCTCTTGCCATCATCAGACGCAGATCAGGACTTGCAGCCTCTATTCCGAAATCCCTTCCGATCGTGTCAAGAGAAGCTATATCTATTTCAGGAAAGACCAGTTTTGCATTGACACTGGAAGTCACTTTTTCCAGTTCACCCTGGACACCTGCATATTCAGAACCGCATGAGACCAGCGCCACTTTTACTTGCTTCTCCGTGCTCATGATCTAGCCTCCGTTGACAGTGATTTCAGGAACTCGGCTATCTTGTAGACAAATTCCTTGCCTTCCTCTTCATTTCTGGGGTACTCTACTTCAAGGATAGGTATCTCTTTTTGGCGTATCAGATATTTGGTAAGCTCGTTCGTCCTGGCACATCCCATACACCCAAAGGCCATGGTTGCCTCATTCACGATGATAGCAGCTTCTGCCTCATCTATCATGGGTCCTACTATAGCCATCCTCCCCCTTACACCCGCGGGTACTTCCACTGCTGCATATTTCAGACCCATTTTAGGCTCTTCAGCCGTTATATTCAGAGGTGGGGAGTCTACTCCTACAGTATTTACCCTCTCTTTGATCTTTTCCATCATCGCAAGGGGCTTGTGGCCGAAGCGCTCTACTAGATCAGAAAGTATCAGGCTGTTGATAGGATAAATGATCACTTTTGCCATTATATTGCCTCATAAATTTGATTCAATGATCTCCTTCAGCTTCTTTACTTCTATTTTTTCAGCACGGTGTATCTCAGCGGGTGGAACATGTTTATCGTAAGCATCAAGTGCTTTTCCGATCATGGGTAGCATCTGGACTTCCTCTCTCAGGTAATGGAATCCTGGTCTGGGTCCGCCACCCCTTACAGACCGGCATCTTCTCTCATCCCCGGGGTGAAACCCACGCTCTTTCACAAAGATATGATTCCTGTCCATAGCCCTCAGTTCATCAACTACCTTATCCACAGCAGTCCTCGGACCAGTAACCATTGTTCCAAAACAAGTTTCTTTGATAGTTATGGATGTTTCTGATTCATATACTTTCATTGCGGCATCTATGGGTAGAACGCTGTCAGAACTTATGACCACAATTTTAGTGATAACATCTTCCTCATTACTCATGGCCCCCCTCCCTGTTACGCTCGATGACATAGATCTTATCTCCTTCTTTGAAGTTCCGGAGCTTTTCTATGTCAAGGATACGCCCAATGATATTTGTACTTATGAACTTCTCTCCGGTAGGTCCGAAAAGGTCATCGTCCTTCGTTTTGACACCTACCATTCCCATACGCTTAGCTGCCTGGTTTGTAACACCTATCTCCCCGGATGCAACCTTTTCCTTTGGTGTGTTCTCCGGCAGGATCTCCTTATATCTCTCTGCAGGTTTTTCAGCTTTGAAGATATAGGTATTCTCATACATCATTATCAAAGGCATTATTCCTACAGGCCTGAACTGCAGGCCAATGGCATGTCTGAAAAAGTCCAGGGTTATGGGTGCAGCATTGTCATACAACTCTATGCTAACCATCTTTGATCCATCAACTCCTGTAGCCCTGACAGTACCCGCCCGAAGTATCTCAATGGTAGTATCGGGCTCCTGGGCCACAATTACTGCTTCATCAGCGACATCCCCTTCTCTTATAAGTTTCACACCATATGGAGCCAATTCCTCTTCAGCCTCGCGGAAACTCTTGCCATGCAGCATTATCTGTGGTGGTGTAGTGTTTATTAGAAGCCGGTGTCCAACTTCTGCCATGTTCACAAGTTCCATGCCCTGTTCCACGTGTCCGATCACCGAATGCAGAATGCTGGCTGTTCTGTCGTCGGTGGAGATAAAAGCCTTTCCTGATCCATATCCCACGGTGCGCAGGAATACACTCCCTCTCGTGCGCGGTTCATAGTTTTCATATACAGGAAGCTCTCCAATAAGAGCATGGTCTGATATAAAAGAGCTGGAGACCATATCTACTTTGAAACTTCCACTCCTTATGACCGCAAAAAAATGTTCTGCTCCGCGGGGAGATTCAGCTGACATTGCCACATCCAGAAATGTGAATACTTTTTCCCCATCTTCGAGGGGAACCGTAAGATCAGTAGTAAGAAGATGCTCACCTGTTTGTTTCCATGATATCACAGGCTTTATCTCAATTATCCTGTCTTTCTTTTCCAAGTTGTCCAATAAACTTTTTCCACTTACTACTCTTCCAAAGGAACCTTCCAGGGGAGCTCCATATTCTGCAGAATGTCTATCCTTAGTTATTATCAAGTGCGTATTATGAGGATCTCCTCCACCCGCTGCAAAAAGAAGTTCATATTCTCTATATGTGCCTGTCTCTCTCCTGGGAACCATTTCACTTGCAAAGGGACCAAATGCCACTGCATCCCGGCTGATCCATCGCAGAGGCATATCTCTGTACTCTCTAAACTTGTCTGCCCACTGTTTCTTCGAAGATGAATGTTTTTCAAAGAGTTCGATCACGAACTCTCCGGAGGTGGTTATTATCCGATATTCCACTACATTTTCTTCTTGTTCGATCTCAGACCTTTTCAGTATTCCTATTGAAATACCTTCTTTATAAGGTGCGTCAGACACCCGGATGGCATCCCCAAGAGTAGCTCTTTCAGGCAACTTTATTTCAATTCCGTTGACCTCTACTGTTATTTCGCCATCCATATCTGACACCTCTTTGCATAATTCTCTATTGATCTGCGTTCGCTTCGATCCTTTCGGTTTCGGTAAGTTGTGCGATCACTTTCCTTGGCTCCCCTATGTCCACAATCTCTCCATTTCTCATAAGGGCTACCCTGTCACATATCTCTTCCAGGAAGTCCATGTCATGGGATACGATCACAAATGTATTCCCCAACTCCTCCCTTGCTTTGAGAATGGATCTTGTGACATCTTTTTTAGTAATTGGGTCCATTGTACCTGTTGGTTCATCCATTACTATTATGTTTGGCTCCTTCATTAATATCTGGGCAAGTGCCACCCTGTGTCGCTCTCCTTCACTAAGCTCGTCAGGCATCTTGGATAATATCGATTTTGCCTTTTCTTCTGTGAAACCAGTGGTTTTCAAAGTAATGATCGCCTTTCTTACTGCCAGTTCATAAGGCAGGTCAATACCGATAGACTCTGTGAGGTTATCTATTATATTGCGGTGGGTGTAAAGACTGTATTCCTGATGCAATATGCCCATGTACTGAAGTGCGCGTCCCCTGCATTCCGGCCCAGGTTTTTTCATATCGATCCACTCATCTCCTACCCTCGTAACCACTTCGCCGCTGGTGGGCTGAACTATTCCCATGAGGATCTCTGAAGTAGTGGTCTTCCCCGCACCGCTGACCCCGGCAAGGCCGAATATCTCACTTTCTCTTACTTCAAAAGAGATATCACTTACGGCATTGACGACTCCTCTTGTAACCGATATGTACTTCTTTCGGAGATTTTGCACTTTTATTATAGGGTCGCCAATGGCAACGTCTTGCCTCTTCTCTAGTGCACATGCCATGCCGGTAAATTTCTTTGCCATTTCGCAGGGGTCTCCCTCGGCGACCATGGCCCCATCTTCAAGGATGATTGCCCTGTCAGCAATATCCTCAACAACTTCAGACCAATGAGAGGTTATGATCATTGTCATATTGTAATCCTTGACAGTCCTCTCGATAACATCATGTACTATCTTTGCAGTCCTCGGATCAAGTGTGCCGGTAGGTTCATCTGCTAGCAGCAGCATTGGATTTCTCACAAGCTGGCGGGCAAGGACGACTCTCTGTTTCTCACCACCGCTCAGGTCTCGTGCTATATGCATCATACGGTGAGATAATTGTACTTTTTCCAGCAGCTCCATCGCCTTTGAAATGACATCTTCATCCTGCTGTCCAATTTCGGTAAGGGAATTTACTACATTTGTTATGACCTTCTCATCACCATACAGTGCAAAAGTGCGCTGCAGCATTATAGCTATCCTCTTGGTGATGTCTTTTCTTTTGTGGTCATGAATTGACATCTCAACAAAATCAGCATCAAAAGGTAGTAATTTTTCTCCGGGACATGCTGGACATTCACTTCCTATTTTGCTCGGAGGTTCGATATGACCGCATTTTTCACAGGTTGCAAGATGGTATATCACCTGCCCGCTTATACTTTCATATTCTTCTACTCCGCGAAGTACATGCATTAGAACAGTTTTACCTGCTCCGCTTCGTCCCAATATACCGATGACCTCTCCTTCGTTTATAGTAAGGTTTATGTCCTTCAGAACTTTTAAGCCGTCAAAATCCACATTAAGGTTTTTTACCTCGATGAACGCTGCCATTTATGTTCCTCCGTTTATGTACCGGCTGGAATTCTCCTAGTTCTGACTACCAGTTCAAATTACTTAATGGTATTGTATGGTATGTACTAAACTGCTAACAACTTCTGCCGGACATTTATAATTAGTTTTTAAATTTACTTTTTGTAGAGTATCATCTGCATTATATCAAACTATACATAAACGTAACGCATATTGTTTTCGCCGTTAACAATAAAAATCTGTCCCCTGCTCTTACCTATGGTCAGAAGCATTCAATGAGTCCACAATATCTATAACCTCTATGATATCACTGATCACATGATCAGCGGCTTCCAATAATCTTTGTGGTCTTTTATCCCCTTGCTGGATAGTGACTATCCCCACATCAGCAACCTCCAAGGCGCGAATATCGTTAACACCATCGCCAATCATCAGTACTATATCATATTTCTTTTTAAGGGCCAGTACAATATTAGCCTTCTCATCTGTAGTGGCTATATCGAAAACATTTGTAAGTGGGATGCAAAGTTTTTCAGCTACTCTCCTTAGTGAACGCATGGTGTCGCCAGATGCTATGTATGTATCGATGCCCCTGCTATGCAAAAGCTCTATTGTTCTGGGAGTATTGGAGTATAATTTTCCTGCTGTGCTCAGTACATATGGGATGAACTGCAACTGTCCATCCACGATCAGACCTGTTGCAATATAGTAGCTTTCAGGGCAACTCCGGTGTGCAAAAGCCAGGACTTCTATCACATCTCCCACTACGACCTTTTGGTCGTTGATTATTTCCATTGCCTCCTCTGTGCTCATCGGCCCACTGGAACAACTGATGTCTATTTTTAATCCATTATCAGCTATGAACCTCCGGAGTTCTGTTTTTGGATCAGTGTTCTCAATGGCAACAGGTTCAGCATGCATTACCACAAGAGCTCTTCTGGGTCTCTCTGCTACCAGCATGATACTTTCTATGTTTTCAAGAATATTGCCCGTTGATGTCTCTTTTGCCACACGGTACATGCGTAGCAGTGTTCCTGCGCTATCAAATACCACTGCTATCTTCTTTTGCATGGGGCCGGTTTGTCCCTCATTGTATTTATCGTTATGCAGCTCATATTTATTGATCAATTAACTATTTGTATTGCGTAATGTATGTTCATATGGTGCTCAATGTTTCAAACATGTCCTGCTTTCATAGGGTTGCTATTCTTTGTCTGTTTTTTTACTTCAGTGGCAGTACATGGTGTGTATGCAATGGAGGATAATGCTTATCCTGCGCTTACTACAATACCTTGGGACCATTCCCCGATCACAGTATACATTGATAATGTTAATGTTCCAGAACATTACAGTCCCACATATAAAGAACAGGTAGAATCTGCTATGACATACTGGGAAAATGGGGGGAATGGCCATCTGGCATACGAACCCGAATTCAGGCTGGTTGATTCTGAAAGTGAAGCTGACATCTATATTATGTGGGTGGAGAATCTGGAAAAGGACGCGGGCGTTGAGAACGGTGTTGCAGGTTTTGCAAGGCCTTATGAAATCAATGGGAAGTATGTGCGAGTGGATATCGTCCTGGAGGTGGGCAATTATGAAGGTTATGCATGGAAACAATATGGTGATGCCAACATGCGTGAACTGGCAAAGCACGAGCTGGGGCATGCTCTTGGTCTTGGCCACAGTAACGACAGGCGTGATATCATGTATCCCACCTATGATCAAAAGGATAACATCGACCCACTACTTGTAGAGAGGACCAGGCCTTTCATATATGCTGCTGTCATAGTTTCCGCAATTACAGTGTCATTATCTGTCATCAACTGGTTACGATATCGTGGAAAAAGACGTTCTATCGAAGATAAGTTCCTGGGTGGCAAACATGGAAGATCTTGAACTCCTGTGTCGTGAAATGTTAAGATACCTTAAAGGTGAGCAAGTAGATTTTTCATGGTGTAAAGTTGATCTTTCCCATTTATCTGATTTTGAGAAAGATGTGCTTGAGCAGACAAGACACATTCCCTACGGACATACAATTACCTATGGAGAACTGGCTGCGCTAATAGGCAGAAGAGGAGCTTCCAGAGCAGTAGGAAGTGCTTTAGCAAAAAACCCATATCCTATAATCATTCCATGCCACAGGGTAGTGTCAAGTAAAGGCATGGGAGGATTTTGTGGAAGTAAGGATCATGAAAGTTTATCTTTGAAACGCAAACTACTGGAACTTGAAGGAGTTAAAATATGAAGGTGAGAATGAATGTTCGGCTGGACAGGGAGAACTATCTTTGTTGACCTTAGTTCTCATTCGGTCACTGAATCAAGAACGGGTGTAAAGCAAGCCAGAGAATATCTGGGAGGTCGGGGTTTTGGTATAAAGTTGATGTATGAATTTGCTGACCCGGATGTGGATCCCTTATCACCTGACAATCCACTGGTGTTTGCTACAGGTCCGCTAACAGGGACAGCAGCTCCGATGTCCGGACATTATTCAATTACCACGAAATCCCCACTTACTCATACTATATTTGATTCCAATGCCGGAGGACACTTCGGAAAGGCAATGAAATATGCGGGTATAGATGCCCTGGTCATTACAGGAAGGTCCGATACCCCTCTCTATCTATCCATCTTTGATGAAGATGTAGAACTTATCTCTGCAGAACATCTTTGGGGAAAAGATACAAGGGAAACTACTTTAGCGCTGAAGGAAAAGGGAAGTGTGGTATGTATAGGCAGGGCAGGTGAAAAAAAAGTACGCTTTGCAAACTTTGTGAGCGACAACCTTTATTCAAGTGGTCGGGGTGGTCATGGGGCTGTAGCCGGCTCCAAGAACCTGAAGGCCGTAGTGGTAAAAGGTACTAATGACCCTCTTATAGCAGACCCGCAAGCATTTGAAAAGGCTATAGCCAGTGCACAGAGGTTACTACAAGCAAATCCAGTAACCTCCAAAGGTTTATCTGTATATGGTACTTCCTTTATGGTCAATGTCATGGACCATCTTGATATCCTCCCTTCCATGAATTTCAGGGAACAGAATTTCCATTATGCTGGAAATATCTCAGCAGAACAACTCTCAGCGTCTTACAAAAGTAAGAAAACACCATGTGATAACTGTCCTCTTGGATGTAGGAGGTTGCTTGAAAACGGTAGTCCAATACCTGATTATGATGCTTTATGGGCTTTTGGTCCAGCTGTGGGTAACACTGATCAGGAATCCATTGTAAAGGCTAATGAACTTTGTTATGTTAATGGTGTAGATCCTATCTCATGTGGAGCTACTATCGCATCATATCTTGAAATATCTGGTGGGAAAATGGATCCTGCACATCTCTTGCAAACAGTTTCTGAAATATCACAAGGTATCAGTTCACTCGGTGAAGGTTCTTTATCCTATATGATCAAGCAGGGCGTAAAAGAACTTAGCATGAGTTCCAAAGGTCTGGAAATACCCGGCTATGATCCCAGGAGTATTTCAGGGCTTGCTCTTGCATATGCCACTTCAAATCGGGGGGCATGCCATATGAGTGCATTTATGGCAGGACCCGAGTTATTGGGTAAACCGGTGGGGCTTGACAGATTTGTATTGCAGGGCAAAGCTGGCTTTGTTAAGTTGTTCCAGGATCTTGCAGCAGTTATTGATTCTGTTGTCCTGTGTCCGTTTGTGAGTTTCGCTCTGAGCGAAGGGGAGATAGCTTCTTTGATCAGTGCTGCAACGGGAGTCTCATATTCTTCTGAGGACTTGCTGAGGGTGGGTGAGAGGATATGGAATCTTGAAAGATCGTTCAATCTCAGAGCAGGTTTTACCTGTGAGGACGATACCTTACCCAAGAGAATGCTTTCAAAAGGTGGTATTTCTGAAGGAGAATTTAAAAGAACTATTGCTGAGTATTACCAATTAAGGGGATGGGACAGTCTGGGAGTTCCAACTACAGGCAAGCTTGAACAACTTGGGATAACATTTTAATATGGTTATCAGGTCATCAGTCGCAGTAGGTATTTTAAATAGTAATCTTTCTATTTTTTAGACTATATGCTTCTTATATAGATAACTTGATATATGGAATGGTAAATTATTACCAGTCATATTCAATGTTTGATCGCTTATTTAATAGACCGTTCCGGAGAATTCATAAATGAAACAGCAAGTAGAGGTTAAAGAACTTAAAGAGGGTAAGTACGTTCTAATTGATGAAGAGCCCTGTGTCATTAAGAGTATTTCTAAATCCAAGCCAGGAAAGCATGGTTCAGCAAAAGCAAGGATCGATGCAATTGGAATTTTCGATAATCAGAAAAGGTCCATTGTGGGACCTGTGTCTGACAAGATATATGTTCCTCTGGTTGAAAGAAAGAGCGCTCAGGTAATTGCCATAGCAGGCGATGTTGCCCAGCTTATGGACATGGGCGATTACTCTACCTTTGAGCTTCCTATAACTGAAGAATATAAGGAGAGAGTAAAGGAAGGGGAAGAGATCACTTATCTTGTTGCCATGGGCAAGATGAGGATCGATATGAGGTAAACTTATACCTCATATATTTTCTACATGTATACAAATTTATACACTATTCTGGTTAAATGTTCCACGATCTTTGTATGATGGATTCACTGTCAGATTATTCATCTGCCAGATATGTTCTCTTTGGTGTTCCCTTTGATGGTACATCTTCTTTCCGTGCTGGCAGCAGGTGGGCTCCTGATGCTATGCGCAAGGCATCTGCTAATTTTGAAACCTATAATTCATACTTCGACATAGATTTTGAGGATCTGCTGATCCATGATGCAGGTAACTTCGAGCCTTACTCGGATGTTGAGAAGACACTCGAAGAACTTCTCTTCGCAGTGGAACCAATCGTGAAGGATGGAAAGATCCCAATAATGATGGGTGGGGAACACTCTCTTACTTATCCCTGTGTGAAGGCATGTGCAAAGCATGTAAGTGAAGACATTGGCTTTGTGGTGATGGATGCTCATTTCGATCTGCGTGAAGAATATGGCGGTGTAAAATTCAATCATGCCTGTGTTTCCAGACATATTTTAAATGACATCACTGACAAGTATGTGACAATTGGTGTGCGCAGCGGTCCCAGGGAAGAATGGGAGTTTGCAAAAGATAATGGTGTCTGCTACTATACTCCTGACATTGTAAGAGAAAAAGGTGTTAAAACAGTTCTTGCAGAAGCACTTGAACACCTTGACTGTGACAAGATATACCTGTCACTGGACATGGATGCCCTTGACCCATCTTTTGCTCCCGGTCTTGGAACCCCTGAACCTTTCGGGCTGACAGATGTGGAGGTGAGGGACATTATCCGCATCCTTGCTCCTATGTCTATAGGTTTTGATGTAGTTGAGATCTCTCCAGAGTACGATGGAGGTCAGACTGCTCTTCTGGGCACGAAATTACTTCGCGAGTTCATTGCAGCACACGCTGCAGCAAACAGATGAGATTTAAATTTAATTTTAGTTGATAAGCACCTTTTTGCTTTCATCTGTTCATTTTGAGGTTTTGGAATTTCCTTGGGGTTAAATATTTACTCTTCCCTGTCATAATTAAACAGATTATGAACGAAGAAGTCGAAGTTGTATGTCCCTCTTGCTCACCACGTCACCCGGTGCTGCATGAGGTCCTTAAATCAGGTGTAAATCCTGTGGTAAAATGTTCAGAATGTGGCACAGTTCACCCTACAGTTATAGAAACTCCCAGGAACATTGATGTCAAGGTTATCGTAAGCAGAGGAGATTCTTCCTTTCCACTGCATACCCATCTGCACGCCGATGATATAATTCGTGTTGGTGATGAGATGTTCATCGATGACGAGTCTTCAGATGAGGTCTATCCGGTTGTAATAACAGCGATCGAATCTGGTCAAAAAAGGCCAGAAGCAGCCAAAGTCGCAGATATTGATTATCTATGGGGCAGGGCTATTGACGAGGTGTGCGTAAAGATAGCTATCCATGAAGGCACCACTACAAGATCGGTGATCAAACAGGTTCCCGGAGGTTACCAGTTCACCATTGGTTCGACCGAAAAGGCTGGCCCTGATGAGTTCAAGATCATAAAGATCAAGGAAAGAGATGGCAGTTTCAGATCCCGTGATGGTATCGTCATAGAAGCCAAGAATATAAAAAGAATCTTTGCAAACCCTGTTCATAGAAGAGCATGGGGAAGTGGTACTTCGTGGAGTTCTCGAAGGAGAGAGCAGAGCTGGTAGCTCGCCTGAAGGTTCATGGTATAAGTGAAAAGGTTCTCAGAGCAATGCTTAATGTGCCCAGGCATCTCTTTGTTCCATCTGTGCACATGTCAAGCGCTTATGTGGACTCACCACTTAATATCGGGTATGGTCAAACCATATCTGCTCCTCATATGGTAGCTATTATGTGCGATCTGCTTGACCTTCAGGAAGGTCACAAAGTCCTGGAGGTGGGTGCAGGTTCGGGATATAATGCTGCAGTTATGGCTGAGATCATAGGGAATACTGGTATAGTATATTCTACTGAAAGGATACCGGAGCTTGTCAGATCGTCGAAAAACAATCTAAAGGCAGCTGGCTATCGTAATGTAGAGGTTTTTCTTTCCGATGGATCTATAGGTCTGCCTGAACATGCGCCCTATGACAGGATATGCGTGACCGCATCAGCTCCCTCTATTCCTGAACCTCTGGTGCAGCAGCTAAGATCAGGGGGGAGGATGGTTATTCCTGTGGGGGAGATGTTCCAGTCCCTCTTCCTTGTTACAAAAGAGAATGATGGTACTGTGGTCACTAAAGAATGGGGTGGCGTAGTTTTTGTTCCCCTGATAGGGAAACATGGTTTTCATTTCGAGCAGAAACCTTACAGGCACCATTGAAGTTTCCATTTTTTAATAGAGCTTCATTCATATGATTGCACATTAAAGGAGAATTTTTGATGGCATATCTATATGATATATGTCATATAATAGTTGATAATGTAGGAAAGTGTTCTATTCATGGCAAATGAGGAAGGAGTCAGGGAAGTATTTGTGAAGGGTATTTTTCTAGTAAATATGCTGGGTGGTACATCTCCTGCAGTATTGCTGGAGGATAAGGATGGTTTAGTAATGCCCATTCACATAGGCCAAGCTGAAGCATTGTCGATTGACACGGTGATGCGTAATGAGACCCTTCCACGTCCTATGACCCATGATCTTCTGGTCGCTGTTCTTGAGCGCATGGAAGTTGAAATTGACAGTGTGTTCATTGATGATAAGATCGATAATGTCTATTATGCCCGTCTGGTGCTCAAAGATGGCGGAAAGCATATGGAATTTGATGCCCGGCCCAGTGATTGCATCGCCATAGCCCTGAGGACAAGTGCTCGCATTATGATCTCCGAGGACTTGATCATCAATGATGCTGTGAGCAAGGACCTGCTCAAAGGGGCACGTTCTCTTTCTCTTTACTGATAAAAAAGTTTAGAAAAACTTATATGGTGTCCAGTTGATGCTTCTATATGAGGCACAGGATATTCTACAATCCTTTCACAATGGTCTTTACCTTTGTGCTGTTGCTTCTGCTATCTGTTGTCGTATCATTTCTCTTTTTCGGGCTTGTAAGTTCAGCTTTTGCAAAATTAGGTTTTTCGTGGGGTGATGCATTCCTGCTTCTTTTCCTCTGTCTGATTGGCAGCAACATCAATGTCCCTCTCACGACCCTGGAAACGGAGGTACATATCCCTAACGATAATTTCGTCAGGGCCTTTGGTGTAAAATACCGCGTGCCTTTCAAGGAAAGTTTTATCAGAAAGACCACAGTGGCTGTTAACATAGGAGGGGCGGTAATACCAATTTTTGTATCAGTCTACCTTCTTTATATATATCCAGGAGCGATAACCTATTCGCTGTATGGGATAATGATCGTAGCAGCAATTACTAAAATGGTAGCACGTCCTGTAAAAGGTGTGGGTATAGTGACACCTGCACTGGTACCCCCACTGGTAGCAGCATTAAGCTCCATACTAATAATCTCTCATTTTCCGGCAGATCATGAGTTCATATTCATAATTGCATACACTGGCGGCACCCTGGGCACATTGGTCGGTGCGGATCTCCTCAACCTGCGCGGTATTACAAAGATAGGTGCGCCGGTGGTGAGTATAGGCGGGGCGGGCACTTTTGATGGTGTCTTCCTTGCCGGTGTTATAGCCGTACTCCTGGTGTGAGGATTAATAAGATTCATAACCTATTAATACGAGTTTTCCATGAGTATTCATCATGCTAACAAAAAGGATCATACCCTGTCTTGACGTGACACTTGACGAAGCCGGAGGCACCGTGGTCAAAGGCATTGAGTTCGTTGACCTGAGGAAAGCAGGCGACCCTGTGGAACTTGCCAAGCGCTACAATGAACAGGGCGCCGATGAACTTGTATTTCTTGATATTACGGCTTCCCATGAGGGCAGAGGCACTATGGTCAATGTCATAGAAAGGACTGCTGATGAGGTTTTCATTCCCCTTACTGTGGGAGGTGGTATCAATTCAATAGAGGACATCCGGCAGATCCTCAGAGCGGGTGCTGATAAGGTTTCTATCAACACTGCGGCAGTGAAAAATCCGGACCTTATCCGGCAATCATCGCAGATATTTGGTTCTCAGTGCATTGTTACTGCCATTGATTGCAAACGCAATCTGGACATTGACAACAATCTGGATAAGGTTATATTGGAGCTTGAGGACGGTACTCCGGCATGGTACGAAGTTGTTATCTATGGGGGCAGGAAACCTACAGGTATCGATGCAGTACAGTGGGCAAAAAAAGTAGAGGAACTTGGTTCAGGTGAGATCCTGTTGACAAGCATGGACAGGGATGGTACATACGATGGATTCGATATTCCAATTACCAGAAAGCTCTCCGAGGAACTGGATATACCTGTGATAGCCTCTGGTGGAGTGGGCAACCCGCAGCACATATATGAAGGCTTCACTAAAGGCAAGGCTGATGCTGCACTTGCAGCAAGTATCTTCCACTTTGGGGAATATACTGTGCAGGATGTGAAAGAATACCTCAGGGAAAGGAATATCCCTGTCAGGCTGTAATTCGGGTGGTGTTATTCTGGAGATCAAGGAATTCCAGCAGTTCATGTCCGATCTGTACGGACACAACGATAGAAGGCGTGGTGCCACTGCCACCATGTTATGGCTTGTGGAAGAAATAGGCGAACTCGCGGAAGCTGTGCGCAGACACGATACAGAGAACATAAAGGAAGAGCTTGCGGATTGTTTTGCCTGGGTGGGCGCTCTGGCAAACCTCTACAATGTGGACCTTGAAACTGCTTTCCTCGAAAAGTATCCGCTTGCATGTCCCACGTGCGGCAAAAACCCATGTGTCTGCACGGATTGATCATCAATCGGCAGCTCAGATCAGATGTAGGGTTCACAATGAATGTAAAGGATAGTTTCTTTACCGTACTTCTCACGTAATCTGTTCTCTATTTCAGTGCAGATATCGTGGGCTTCTATAAGACTTAGTTGCTTATCTACCTGTATATGCACATCAGTGGCAATATTATTGCCTATCTTCCTTGTTTTGAGCTTGTGGAAGTCTTTTACGCCTTCAGTGGACACAATAATGTGCTCTATGTCTTCAATGACATCTTTTTCAAGGGCAGCTTCCGTAAGTTCATTGGCATTCCTGTACGTGATCTCCAGTGCCACTTTGAATATGAAAAAGCTCAATATGACCGCTGCTATCGGGTCAAGGACTGCCCATTTGCCTCCTAAGGCTATTGCACCGCCGATACCCAGCATTGTTCCCACTGAAGAGAACGCATCTGAACGGTGATGCCATGCGTTTGCTTCCATAGCATCACTTTTTATCTTTCTGGCATAATTTAAGGTATATCTGTACAGCAATTCCTTTGCAACGATAGAAACCACCGCAGCAATAAAGGCTATAAGTCCTGGTTGTTGCAGGTTTCCACCATTAATTACAACAAGTATCTTTCCCAGGCCACTCAGAAGTATCTCCAGGCCTATGATAAAAAGTACAATGCCCACAAAAGCTGCACATAGGGTTTCTATCTTGCCGTGGCCATACTGGTGGTTATGATCAGCAGGTTTTCCTGCAGCTTTGAGTCCTACTATCACCACAATATCAGTTACAAAGTCGGAAAATGAGTGGACCGCATCTGCTATCATTGCTGCACTGTTTCCTAAAATTCCAGCAATGAACTTAAAAATGGTCAGGATGATGTTTACTATCATCCCATTTACAGTCACTTTTACAGCGGTCTCACTTCTTTCTTTTCCAGTGTGCATGCAATTAGATGCTCCTTTGGATAAACTAATGACTATTATCTCCCTATTTAACTCTTTGTGTATTTTTCGAGCACCATCTTCTTTTTTGAGAGCCTTCATTACTTATTATTGCCATTACTTTTTAATCATTTAAAAATATGTTTTGCTATCCTATATTTGGGTAGAGCTAAATTGAGACTCTCACTCCTCACTCATCTCTCTTTTTTTGTTTTAGGTGTAATTTAAATAGAAAGAAGACCGACTTATCAGATGCAATAGAGGTGGTGCCTTATGCTTTACAATATTAGGCAATATTATATCGTAATGCTCTTACTGGTATTAGTTCTCCTTGGGAGTGGTTGTGTTAGAGATTTTGATGAAGGGTCCTACCTGTATATAACAAATACTGAGTTATCGGCGGATAAAGTGGCAAGTTCTTTTGTCGATCTCAATATAACAACATATATTTTTCACGAGAGTGGAGTGCAGAAATCGAATACTTCACTGGAACTTAAGGTATTCGACCGCAGCACCGGTCTTCTCAAGTTGCGCAAGACTGCAGATGTGGGTTTCATAAAGGAAGGTGAAACATCTTCGATATCTCAGTCTATAAGGCTACCCAAAGAAGGACAATACAGGATAGAATCTGTATTATATGAGGGTAACAAGACGAAACATACATCAGAGGTACAGTTGAGTGGACTTGAAGGCCTGAAGACCGATGTACAGGAAATAGGCATAGGGATAGATAGCATGGATTTTCTGGTCAGGAAGATTGTGGGTAACAATGTTGTGATAGAGAATGACATCTATCTCACGAACGCAGGTTCTAGTGTGAGTGAAGACTACAAGGTGCTTGTAAAAGCCCGTGAAATGGATGCGCGCCTTATAGCTGATAAGGTTTGGACCACCACCGGGATCATCGGTCCGGAAGAAACCATTGTAAGGAGTGTTAATCTTACAGTGCCTGACAATTACAATTACGTTGTTGAGGTCATCATCTGGAAAGATAACACTATTGTAAAGCGCGGTGAGGATTATGTTCAACTGAATCCGGAAAAAGTTATTGACAAAGACAAAACTGTAGAGTCTAAGGATGTTACAACGAGCGATTTTCTAGTAGAGGAAACTCCAACAGAAGTTCCTGCATACGAAGTACCCTATGAGGGAACACAAACACCAGGATTTGGTTCAGTATTTGCTATAGTATCTTTAATTGCAGCATTCTTCATGTTCAGGAGGAGATCTGTATGAGCGGGGATTTAAAAGAAACTGGAAATTTTGGGCATGAGCAATCAATTACACCAGTAAAGGTGAAAGAGAAAAAGGCATCTTCAATTGAAGATTATTTCAGGATAGGCCTGTTTGTATTGGTGGCCCTCCTGCTTGCAATCTCTTCTCTCCAGTTCTACAGTTCGGTACATGATGTGATATATACATGGTTCGAGTCAGAATATGTTCCCATAATCAGAGCTGTGTTTAATCTTGCAGTTGTAGTTTTCTGTTTATATGTTATCAAATTCCACCTTATGAAAAAGAAGGCATAGACTCTTTGGATATATATTCCCGAACATTGGCCGGAAACTTCAAAGTATTCCGGCCATCTTTTATATATCGTGACATCATCAGAAAACCTAATGTCCTCAATTCCTGAACTGCTGGCCCCGGCTGGTGATATGCTATCTCTTAAGGCAGCTGTGGAGAATGGCGTAGATGCTGTGTATCTGGGTGTTAAGAAGCTCAGTGCCAGAGCTTATGCTTCTAATTTTTCTCTCGATGAGCTGGAACAAGTTATCGATTATGCTCACCTCAGGGGTGTGAAGGTATATGTTACAGTGAATACTCTTATAAAAGATGCAGAATTTGCTGAGGCTGCCAGGACACTGCAGAGCATTGCCGCATATGGAGCAGATGCCGTAATAGTGCAGGATATAGGTTTGCTTTCATTTTTACGTGAATTTCTTCCGGAACTTCCTGTACATGCAAGTACGCAGATGACAGTACATAACACTGAAAGTGTATGTTCACTTGAAGGTCTGGGTGTAAAAAGGGTCGTGCTTGCAAGAGAACTTTCGCTTGAAGCAATCCGTTCCATCCGTGATCATACGCAGGCAGAACTTGAGGTATTCATTCATGGTGCTCTATGTATCTGTTACTCCGGACAATGTCTGTTCAGCAGCATGATAGGCGGAAGAAGCGGTAACAGAGGGTACTGTGCACAGCCCTGTCGCAAGCAGTATTCTTTGAAGAAGAATGGCGAAGAGGTCAATGTTAAAGGTAATTTCCTGCTAAGCCCAAAAGATCTTAATACTGCTGAAATCCTGCCCAAAATTATCGAAGCAGGTGTTTCGTCCCTTAAGATCGAAGGAAGGATGAAACGTCCCGAATATGTGGCAGGTGTGGTAAGTATCTATAGGCGGCTTCTGGACCGGTATGCAACAGATCCTGCAGGTTATTTTGTATCCGAGGAAGAATTGATAACACTTGAACAGCTTTTTAACAGGGGTTTTACTCATGCATATCTTTCGGGAAAACCACGTTTTGAGCTAATGGATCACGACGTGCCTTATAACCGAGGGGTTCTGGTGGGCACTGTAATCGGTCGTTCTAGCAGAGGCTATGTAAGCCTCAAATTGTCAGGCTCTCTCAATGTTGGTGATGGGATTGGTTTTTCATCTGAAGGAACGGGTGAGAATGTAACCCGGATGTTCTACAAGGGTAAACCTATAAATACTGCTGGTAAAGGCATGGTTGTAGACCTGCTTCTTTCCAACCCAGTATCTGCAGATACGCAGGTATACAGGACTTCAGATGTCTCACTTCTTAAGTCTATGGAAAGGTCTTTCACTTCTCAAACGCCTGTACGCAAAGTGTCCGTGAGGCTTAAACTTACTGCTGTAAAAGGCAAACATCTGGAAATGTCTTTGGAGGACAGCGATAACAATGTGGTAAGGATGGATTCAGAATATATTGTCCAGGCATACCAGAAAAACCCGACAACTAAAATAGATGTTGAAAAACAGCTCTTAAAGCTTGGGGCTACTGTTTTCTATCCGGTCTCACTGGAAGTCCGGTCAGACCCCGATATTTTCATTCCTATCAAGGAACTGAACAATATCCGTAACAGTGCCGTTCTGGAAATGGGGAAGATAAGAACCAGAAAATGGAAACGTACATTTGAAGAATTTATTTTTTCACCTCCTACTTACCGTGAGGAAAAAACAGGAAAACCTTTGCTGTCTGTCAGTGTGAATACTCTGGATGGTTTGTTGTGTGCAGCAGATGAAGGTGCAGATATGATCTATTTTGGAGATGAGGACTTCCGCAGCCATACGAAAACCACACTTAAAGAAGCATATGATATTGCATTTAGGGCAGGCTGCAGGATATATCTTACAACACCATCTATTGTCTGGGATAAGGAAATGGATGAATTGTATTTGCTTATCCGGGAGGCACTGAAAATTGGTTTCTGTGGGGTGCTTGTTGGCAACCTTGGTGTTCTCAGAGCAGTTCAACAGTTGGGTTGCAATATTATTATAGACTGTTCTCTTAACGTATTCAACCACAGATCGGTTTCATTTTTCCATAGTGCAGGTACTGAAGCTGTTACCTTATCTCCTGAGCTTAAACTGGAGCAGGTTTCATCACTGAGCAGATATGGAACTGTGGAATGCGTGGTACATGGAAATCTCAAGCTCATGGTTATAGAGAATTGCATCGTTGGAAGCTTGCTGGGTGGTGAAAATGATGCATGCTGTATGCCCTGTAGGGATAATACTTATGCAATGAAGGATGAGAAAGGTTTTGAATTCCCGCTACTGATGGATGAACGCTGCAGGACCCATATTTTCAATTCCAGGGAATTATGTTTGCTGGATGATGTTGCCAACTTTATCAAAGCAGATATACTCAGATTCAGGATAGACGCAAGGTATATGGATGCGCAGAAAGTGCGGTTAGTGGTATCTGCATACAAAAAACGTATCGATCAATGCATTTCCAAGCAAGCGGTCCCCCATCTTTCCTGCAGGGACATATCTGACAAATACACAAAAGGACATTATTTCAGAGGCGTATTATGAAGGTCTTTTTTTCAGGCTCTATCCGTGGTGGAAGAGAAATGTTGTCCGTTTATCAGCATCTTTGCTCATTTATTGTTTCTAAAGGGCATGAAGTACTTAGTGAGCATGTAGCTGATGCACAGCTTGAAAAAGTGGAATATTCCATGACAGAGCAAGAGATCTTTGCAAGGGATATAGCTCTCTTAGAGCACAGTTCATGCCTTATTGCAGAGGTAAGTCTTCCTTCTACAGGCGTTGGCTATGAGATATGCAGTGCAGTTCAAAGGCATATTCCGGTACTGTGTCTGTACAGGCCTGGATCAAATGTGTCGGCTATGGTCCTGGGTAATCCCCATGTTGCCCTGTGGCAGTATTCCACACTGGAGGAGCTTGATACTAAAGTGTTAACCTTCCTGATCTCGCTGCAGGGAGAAATATAGGGATAATAGTTAAATATTTATTCTGCCATATATTATGTACATGGCTACAGAGATCATAATCGTTCTGGCTGCAATAGTAATTGCATACCTGCTTTATAAAGTCCTGAAGACCGTAAAGAACATGGTGGTCAATACTATCATGGGATTGCTTGTGCTTGTTATAGCCAATACCGCTCTAGGACTGGAAATAGCATACTCATGGGTTGTGGTCCTTACATGTGCCATTGCAGGTGTTGTTGGTGCCATCCTTGTGATCCTGCTGCACTATGCGGGCATCTTCTTCTGATCATAGCGCATAACGGCACGGATCATGTGCCGGATATATTTCTCTCCTCTATAATTCTTTTCCAATAGGTTGTCTTTCAATTCGAGGAAGCCGAATCCTTTGAAAAGTGTCCTTATTTCTTCGGGAGTGAAATAGTGGTAAAGGATCCCATTGTGGCGCATAAAACTGCGTTCTTCTACTTCCTCTCCCCCATATCTCATATCCTGAGAACCAAAGACCTCTAGGAATACCAACCCATTGCATTTTAAAACTCTTCTTATCTCGCTGACTGCAGCATATCTAGCTGCTTCAGTGAGATGCTGCAAAACTCCCAGACAGATCACGGCATCAAAAGTTTCTCCCTTAAAGGGCAAGTGGGTAAGACTTGCAGTGGCATAATCAGCTTTTCTATCCTGCTTTTTCAGGTACTCCCTTGCTCTGTGCAAAGCCATGGATGAAATATCCATACCTGTTGTGCTGTAGCAGGCAGATAGTGGAAATAGATGTCTTCCACATCCGCATCCCACATCCAGTACTTCGCTTCCAGGAGGAAGCATTTCTGTTATATGGGATATGGAGCCAGCACAGCCCCATTGTAAATGCCTGTACTCCTTTTCCCACGCAAGAATATCTTCTTTCTCTATCAATTCTTTATGGCCTGTAACTTGCAGCTTCACTGAATCTCTTTGCAAGGAAGTCCTTTTCCATTGATGAAAGGAACCATCCTGCCTTTGGGCCAGATTGCTGTCCCAGCACGGCCAGATAGATGGCTTTGAACATCTCAGTTGTTTTTACTTCCAGTTCATCAGTACCAATCCCCATTATACGGGCAATCCTGGCATTAAGAGAAGAACTCTTATCCTGGGAGGAATAGACAAGGTTGTGGTAATCTTCCCCACTCAATTCCTTTGCAGCATCTATCTCCTCGGATAATGCCTGGAGGAAAGCTCTTTGGGTAGCGTTCAAGGTTGCAGCCTGTACAGGGATCTCTTCCTTGACGCTGAACTTTACCATGTCAGGAGCATACATGTCAAGCCACTTTCCGACGTTCTCTGCAAGTTCCAGGATACATTTCTCATTTTTCGTGCTGTATCCCGATCTCTCCACTATCTTCATCACTCTGTCAAGATTACCGTGAGCTACCTGGTAAATAGTGATCATGTGCCTGAAAGGGATATCTGTGTGGCAGATACCTGCTGCATGTGATAGTTCTTTCAGTCGTTTGTTATAGCCGGACCCTTCTGCGTTAGCACTCAGCTTTTCATATTCTTCTACCAGGTTGAGCAGGGGCAGGGAAGGATCAAAGCGAATGTGCTTCTCAGGTTTTGTTCTTATGATCAAGTATCTCAATATTTCGGGTGGGAGGACTTCCAGCATATCGGATATTGCCACTACCACTCCGCTTGAGGAAGACATTGCGCCTTTTGTACCCAGCATGATCCATTCATATACCACCGGATATGGTGCTTTGTATCCATATATTTCCTCACTTATGGCTTTGCCTGTATCGTAGGACCCACCTTTGGAAGCATGGTCCTTCCCGAAAGGCTCAACTGTAACTCCCAGCACACCCCAGCGGGCAGGCCAGTCCACCCGCCATGTAAGTTTCCCTCCTCCTGTCATTGATACGGTTCCGCAGTCTCCGCAGGAGCAAGCATAATTAACTGTCTCTGCTTCAATATCAAATCCAGTGACTTTAGTGGTCGTAAGCCGGCCACATTTGCTACAGATCGGATTAAATGGACTCCAGTCATCTGTGACCTCTTTTCCGGAGTGTTCCTGCAGGATACGTGCTATTTTGTCTCTGTTGAGGAGAGCTGTTTTGATGCTTTCCACATACATTCCCTGTTTATACATCTCATCAGCCCTATATATTTTAGGATGAATACCTAAGCGATCCAGGGCTTTGTAGAACGGTTTGAGAAAATGTTCAGCATAACTGGTACATTCACCACATGGGCAGGGAATTTCTGAAATAGGCTTTCCCACATGAGGTGCAAAGCTTTCGTCCAGGAAAGGATATACTTTCCTCAGAGGATCGTAAGTGTCTGCAACATAGATAATTTCTGCAGCTGCTCCCTGATCCAGCAGAGCACGGTAAGTTGCGTCTGCCGTGACCACTTCTCTCATGTTCCCGATGTGGATGTGTCCTGAGGGAGTGATGCCAGTTGCCACAAGGTGTTTTTTTCCGCTTTCAAGGATCTCCTCTGCCATGACATCTGCCCAATGCGTTATCTCTGCCATATTAGTTCACCAAATTCATAATAATGATGCATTATGAAATTATATACTATTATTTTAGAGCTGTGGTGTGAAGGTATGTCTGGAAGGTGCAAGATTCTCCTTCTGCACTAAGTGATCGCACATATCCCGGGATGTAAGCTTCAAAGCCTGTCCTGTAATGCCCCTTCTCCCGGAGCCATCTGAATACTATGGTCCTTTTTGTCTCACATAAGAAAAAATGTTCGCACAAGTACGAATCGAAAGAGTTAATTAGTAGTATATGCTCTTTTCTTCAATGACTCGTATCACGCCTATAGGAGAAAGGAACAGTCTTTCAGTTATGAGGGATATATTCATGCTGTATAGGATGCGGGATCCAGCAGGTGATGAACTTGCCTCTCTTATTGAAATGCTGGGCACCCATGGTTCCATTGCATCTGCTCCGGTTCTTTATGATGAAGGGGATCACCCGGAAGACGATGAAATAGACACAAATGCTACCCAAGCTGTGCTTGTATTCACTGGTGAACTCCAAAGTTCAGAAGCTCAGTGACCTCTTTTTCGAATTCTTCAAAGAATAGATAGCATTTTAGTATATGTCCATTGCTTTCAAGCGTGTCTAGGAACCCATACCAATATACTACTAATCCACAGCCGGACATCTGTTCGTAATGGGAAAACTGTTTTTTCGTATAGTGTTTGTGTTCCTGCTCATCCCCGAACATTGCCTTGCTCTCTATCCAGGATATTCTCATGTCATCTATTGTTATGGGTTCAGGCAGCAGGAAGTCTGGGGTCTTGGTCATATTCTGCTCTCTTAATTGTTCCTCGGTCAGGAAATCTATTTTATGGGCCTTTAGCCACCGGGAGATGATTTCCTCTCCAAGTCTGCCTTTTTCCAGCTGGAGATCGTGTGCACGTGGAGAAAAAAAATGATCTTTATCCAGAGCCTCTATGATCTCTTGGCTTAAACGTTTGTTTTTAAGTCTGGCCGGGGAATTAAAAGCCATTTTTTTAGGTATGTCCAGTTCTTTCAGTATGAGGGACGCCATCAACGTGGCAGGTATCTTTTTAGCTTTGGACATATCGAGTATCGTTTTCCCTCTGTTCCATTGTTCCAGTTGTGCCGGTCCACTTCTTTTCAAATTACCAAAATTTGATTTTACCTTAGAAACTGTTTTTTGGGATAATATCGTATACGCAATACCCGGGTGGATACCGAACGTCTTGGCCACGGGTCCTATGTCCGTTATGTCCTCCAGCAATTCGTATATCTTTTCATACTTGCTCTTGTTCATGCATTGTTCCTTTCCTGTGGCCCTTTATCAGTATACATTCCTCACAGCGTTTTTTTCCACAATATGATTTCCCATATTCAACGATAAGTGCGTGGTACTCTTTGAACATGTTGACATCCTGTGGGAGTGCACTTTCAAATAATTTCTGTAGCTTTCCATAATTGCCTTCCACGCCTATGCAGCTCATAATGCGTGTAGTATACGCATCTATAACAAATTTAGGTTTATCAGCAGCATATAGTAGGATGCTATCTGCAGTTTCATTACCAACGCCATTCATAGATAATAAAATTTTACGCAAGTGGTCAATAGGAAGGTTGAACAGTTCGTGCATATCGTTCTCTATCAGGAACTGTGCTGCATTTCTCAGCCTGGTGGCTTTCTGTCGATAGAATCCACAGCATCTTATCATTTCTTCCAGCTCGATGATGTCTGCTTTGGCAAGACCATATGGTTCAAGCAGTCCTGCCTGCCTGAGGTTGCCTATGGCCCTTTCTACGTTGGACCATTTTGTCTGCTGAGTCAGAAAAGCCCCTACTATTACCTCAAAGCGCGTTTCTGCAGGCCACCACTTCTGGGGTCCGAATTCTTCCAGAAGTATTCTATATATCTCTTTGAGTTCACTTTCTTCAATTTCTGAAGGTAACAGAGAACGATCATCTCCAAAGTTCTTTCAGTTAGAAGTCTGTATCCATCACTTTTTCTATTCTCGTTCTTTTTTGAACTTATCGTGTGTTTCTATAACAGTTGCATTCTTGTTTCTTACAGTTACCTTCTCAAAAGGTTCACTTGTCTGCATATCAGCTGCAATGTTTTTAGGATCATTTTCGGATTCTTTTTCAGGCATCTCTGGGATGCCTATATCCCTTCCTAATTTTATTTTCGTATTCTCTATGTATGTATCTAGGATCACTCTTTCAGAATGGGTTTTTTTGTGGGAACTTCCGTATCCAATAATGCAATTAGCTTCTTTGGTGCGCCAATCCACATGATAGAGATGACATTGTTTTCCTTTGCAATTTGATGTTCCATCAAGTGGACACTTTGCAGGTATTCCCATAATGATCACAGATAATAATTGAGGTTAGAAATTCTTTATGGAACCAGCAATAAGGGGTGCAACGCTCACCGAGCTCTGCGCTTTTTCCAGTGTATCCGTAGCTATGATATCACGCACACCTGCATTAAAAAGACGCAACACCGCATTCTTTGCCAGTACTGGATGTACGCATGCAAGGTAAACGTCACTTGCTCCCTGGCTCTTGAGGAGTTTTATAGATTCCGCCATTGTACCGCCTGTAGCGATCATATCATCCACCAGGACAACATCCCTGCCACAGACATCCATATTCTTCGTTTTGATGGTCACGGTGTCCCCAGAAAGCCTTGTCTTTTCAAGATAATCGTACTGAATACCCACTCCATTTGCAGTATTCTCTGCCAGGCTCATAGCGCCTATATCAGGAGCTACGATCAATGGATCTTTCAGATGGAGGGAACTGATATATTTTCCAATGACATCTGAAGCATCCAGGTCAAAAGCATCGGAACTGAAATAATCCAATATACTTGGCTTGTGGATATTTACAGTAAATATTCTGTCTGCAGATATGCTTCGAGCTACAGCTCTTGCACTGATGGGCTCTCCAGATTTGAACTTCCTATCCTGGCGTGCATATCCCATATAGGGAATAACCACATTTACTACCTGTGCATCTTCACAGGCATCTATCATAAGTAGCAGTGCCATGAGGTCGGAATCTGTCGCAGTGCTCTGTATGATGGTCACTTCGTCCATAGGCTCTTCCATTATACGGGTATATATCTCACCATCGGGAAAACGGTTGAACTCACAAAGAGTTGGTTCAATGTTCATCTCTCTTGCCACGCGGGTAGCAAGTGCCTGTGATGCTGGCCCTCCTATTATTTTCAATTTAAGTACCTCAAGAAATTGTTTACTTAATCTCGGATATGATTTTTCTACTCTACTATGTCTTATGTTAATTAGTTTTGGTTCCCTTTATCTTTTCAAGCACGCTTATGTTCTTTATGGAAGTGTTGGGATAATTACCAGTATCATCTTTTTCTGCGGATTTCACCATGTCCCACACTGTTAGAAGTGCGATAGAAACACCAGTGAGTGCTTCCATTTCTACTCCGGTTCTCCCAACGGACCGGACTTCTATAGTGGCAACTATTGCTCCTTCTCGGAAGGAAAAATCTACATCGACACTTGTTATAGGTATCTGATGGCACATAGGTATCATTTCAGCAGTTCTTTTTACACCAAGTATAGCTGCTGTCCTGGCAGTTGCCAATACATTACCTTTTTCTATCGTGCCATTTTTAATTTTCTCTATAGTTCGGTCGGAGAGTAAGATCTCACCGACTGCTGTTGCACGTCTGTCAACAATATCTTTGCTACTGATATCCACCATTATGGCTCTGTCATCTTTCAGATGGCTTAATTTTTTCTCCAAGGGAACCACCATCAATTCAGTCTATGCGCAGGTTTTGCCTTTGCCGATAGTCCTCAATTGTATTCTCTAACTTTTTTATAAGATCTTTAGCTTCATCAACTGTCAACTTGAGTATTTCCTCGTCTTCTACGTGGGTAATAATTATTCTGACATTTTTTCTCTCAATATCAACGCTGATCTTCCTATTCTCATCTTTTGTCATAAATTCACTCCCTCATCACATCAGTTATCCTTTCGATTATATCGGTAGCTAGTAACCCATATCCTTTCTCTTTGAATGCAAGGTCTCCTGCAGCTCCATTAATGTAAGCTGCACAGGCGGCAGCTTTCAATGGTGAGTTGGCGGCTAAAAGTGCACCTGTGATACCCGCAAGCACATCTCCTGTACCACCTACGCTCATTCCTGCATTACCGGTCCGATTAAGCATGACTTTCTTTCCATCGGAAATAATATCCACTTTTCCTTTGAGAAGAGTAACTACATTTTTTTCTTTAGAAAATGTCATTACTTCTTCTATCCTCTTGTTCATGTCCACCGAAGTTTCAACTTTCCTTATCCTTGAAAACTCTCTGGCATGGGGTGTGATGACTATTTCAGAAGCACTGCCTTTAACCTCCTCGACGGCAGGTAATGCATCTGCGTCAAGCACTAGTTTTTTGCCCAAAGGGACTATTCTGCGTGCAGTTTTTTCCACTCCATCCTCATTCCCAAGCCCCATGCCCATAACAATTACATCGTGCTGGCAAGCAAGTTTTGTGATCAGGGGCAGATCATCACTGCACAATCTTTGACCTGATAGGCAACGTACAATAAGGTCAGGAGAGAAAGATGCAATGGTGCTGGCTACATTGGATGGGGCTGCCACTGTTACGGTATCAGCTCCCGTTCTGAGCGCCGCGAGGGCCGCCAGGGCCGGAGCTCCCGAATAAGCCCCCCCTCCTATTATGAGTATTCTGCCAGCTTGCCCCTTATGGGAATCAGGAGTCCTTATATTCAGGTTTCTCAGGTTCCCTATACCTATAACTCTTTCAGCATGGGAACAAACACCTATGCCTTCTACCTTTACTTCGCCGGTGTAATGGGATACCGGGAGTCTGTTCAATTCTTCTTTCATTTTATGGAAAGTAACTGTCAGATCCGCTTTGACACATTTTGGCACTTCGCTCTTTGTGTCCATTGTTCCTGAAGGCACGTCAACCGATATCACATATTTTCCGGACGAATTTATAAGTTCTATTGCCGAAGCTTCTGGTTCTTTAATATCACCTTTCACACCAGTTCCAAGTATTCCATCAACTATGATATCGGCATTATTGATCGATCCGGATAGTTTCTCATCTCCAGGATCGGTTATTTCGTTTATACTGTTGATGTTACAATGTCTAAGCAGCAGAAAATTTTTCTTTGCTTCTTCAGTGCGTATTGAGGCAGCATTTCCTAAAAGTATGACATCGACCTGGAACTGTGGGAACTGGCAAAGGTGGCGTGCGGCCACAAAGGCATCTCCTCCGTTGTTCCCTCTGCCTGCAATCAGCAATATTTTTCCTCCGGAGAAACGGCTACTTATCTCTTTTGATATTGAAGAACCTGCGTTTTCCATGAGCTGGATGGGCAAAAGGCCAAGCTGAGCGCAATTTGCATCAATAGCTTTCATTTCTTCCCAGGTAATAGAATCCATAGTTATCTTTTAATCCATTGTTTTACATTCTATTTATTCATTGATATTTCCCGAATCCAGTAATTGACCGAAGATAATGGTTTTACTGGATGAAGATTATGGAGGTCGTTCTATTAACGCCAGCACCAAAGAGATGAATGCCATGGACAAGTCTAAGATAAAACCCCTTTATCTGGTCCTAGGCAGCGGTAGTTTAGGTTTCGCTCTTGTAAAAGAGCTCAAGGAACGTGATAAAGAAATATTTGTTGTAGATAAAGATCCTCAAAAGGTTGAAACATTAAGGGAAGAAGCTTATGATGCCATTGTAGGTGACATCAGCGACCCGGAGGTTTTGGAAAAGATCAACACAAAAAACCTAGCAGCTATAATGATCCTGAGTTCTGATCCACTGGCTAATAAAGCTGCGCTGGCAAATATAAGGAAAAAAGTTTCACCAGATGTTTATTGTGTAGCACGAGCCTCGGATGCCATCAATATGCAGGAAATGGAAACACTTGGGGCCGATCTTGTGATCATTCCTCCTAAAGTTGTGGCAAAATCCCTTGCAAGGTCTTTGGAAAGAGCCGAGTCCATGTTAAGAGGGAACAAACTTGTCCAGTGGTTCAACGGTCTGAGGGGCAAGACCCTGGCAATAGTCGTGCACAATAATCCGGACCCTGACTCGATTTCCGGTGCTCTTGCTCTTCAGGAGATCGCTAAAAGTTTTGATGTGGTTTCAGACATTCTCTACGGTGGGGAGATAGGTCATCAGGAGAACAAGGCATTTGTGAATTTGTTAGGTATAGATCTTTTCAAGATGGAAGATCGTGATATCTCAAATTACGATAAGATCGCTCTTGTAGACTGTGCGGTCCCTGGTTCAAATAATAAATTGCAGCCAGGTATCCATATAGGTGCTGTCTTTGACCATCATCAGGTTGGTGATGCACATATCGATGCAGAGTTCATAGATATACGTCCGAACGTGGGTGCTTCGGCAACAATTCTTACTAAATATCTTCAGGAATTGAATATAGATATTGACAAGAAACTTGCAACTGCTCTGCTATATGGTATTCGAACTGATACCCTGGACTTTAAAAGGAATACAGATTCTTCCGATCTTTCTGCAGCATCCTATCTGTATCCTCTTTCGGAGCATGACATCCTTGATCAGCTTGAGCGTCCTTCCATGTCCACAGAAACCCTTGATGTGTTGGGTGAGGCTATTTTAAACCGGCAGGTATATAGCGGTTATCTCATTTCGAACGTTGGCAGTATCAGGGATAGGGATACATTGCCCCAGGCAGCAGACTATCTGCTGAACCTTGAAGGAATATCAACCACTCTCGTCTTTGGTGTATCGGAGGACACTATTTTCATTTCAGGCAGAAGCAACGATATACGTGTGAATCTGGGGGATGTTATGAAAAAGGCATTTGGTGAAGGTTCCGGCGGAGGTCATTCCAATGCTGCAGCTGCGCAGATCCCTCTAGGTGTATTCAGTGTTGCAAAAGACAGGCAGACTTTGCTTAAGCTTGTGAACGAATCAGTTGTTAAAAGGTTCCTTAATGCGGTAGGTGTGGAAGAATCAAACAAAAAGTAGTCTGCTGAAACTCGATTTCTTTCTAATTTTACCTTCTTTTCTTTATTTTTTTTTTGTCGTTGTTCATTGTAGTCATTTATTGTTACGTAACTATTACTATGTATTTTCATTGTATCTATTGGATGTGTTCATGGAACAGTTAGTTGGTATGTTTCTTGCTTTTTCATACATATTCATACAAACTTCTTTTATTCTAAATGCAGTATGCTTATGTATGAATATGTATGAACATGTAGATACAATCATTTCATATTTGTATGAATAAATATTACTGGGGATTTTTTGTCGCCTTCGATTTGATCAACGTTTCTTCCCTTGAAGTCTTGTTCAATTTATGGATCATTTTGTGAATTGATATTTTGCATATTGTCTATTTTATATCATAATCTATATTTAATATTTATATTTTTATGCATGTTAAATATTAGTTACTCAAATATATATTTTAATTAATCCGATATCTTGATTACTCATATTATATCTATAGGATCTCAATGCCATTTTCAGAGCAATACAAAGATCTTCTTATCCAAGGTGCCAGAAAGGAACTGTATCGGGCAACCGAAATGAAAGTTGGATCCATAGCCTCAATGCTAAGGGAAATAGGCTTCTCATGCACTCAATGCGGGAACTGTTGCAGAGGCGATCATAACGATAACCGCGTAATGCTCATGCAGCAGGATATCTTGCGCATATCTAAATACAGTGGTTTATCTGCTGCAGAATTTTCATTGCCTTTTATCCCTGATGAAGTTGAGAATGCTCTAAAAGGAAATTCTGATCCATCAGATCTGGTCCCATTCACTGATAATGACGGAAATATTCACAGCTTTGGCTGGATGCTCAGGCGTAAAAAAAATGGTGATTGTATTTTTCTTGAAGCTGCGGGTCTATCCTTCAGGTGCTTGATCTATGATCTTCGGCCTGCCCTATGTCAGACATATCCTTTTTACATGGAAGATTGCAAGCTTCATACCTCAGAATGTAAGGGTTTGGGGTCGGGCATGTCCTATGCTGATAGTCTGAAACTTGCAAGGCTGGTACTAGATAGGTACATACATGAACTTGAAGAGCGAATTCTGGTATATCAGCGCTACGAACATTTCGAGCCTTTGGAAACAAATGTTGGCTTTTCTCTGGAAAGATTCAAAAAGGGGCATGTATTCTATATAGTGCATGACAGTGAAGGGACCCATCGCAGATGTGAGCGTATGTGATCCCTATATGGATCGCTTTATTTATAATGAAAAATTAGAACGTTGATCACCATGTCTGAGAATACCAACTATCCAATGACCATTGCTGAGAAGATCTTCTCTAAAGCATCAGGAAAGGCCGTGAAGGCAGGGGAATTCGTACTTGCAAATATCGATCGTGCAATGACGCATGATATCACGGGTCCTCTTGCAATAGATGGTTTTTATGAGATCATGGCAAGTAAGCAAGAGAAGAAAGTGTGGGATCCCAGCAAGATCGTGATCATTTTTGATCATCAGGTGCCGGCAGATTCTCTAAATGCTGCAGCAAACCACATAAAACTTCGTAACTTCTCTCAGGAGCAGGGCATACTCAACTATGATGTGTATGAAGGTATATGCCATCAGATCATGCCCGAAAAAGGACATGTAAGGCCCGGGGATCTTGTAGTGGGTTCGGATTCCCATACGTGTGCATATGGGGCGATTGGTGCTTTTTCTACTGGTATAGGCTCCACGGACATGGCAGCGGTCTTTGCCACGGGCAAGCTGTGGTTCAAGGTGCCCGAGACCATTAGGTTCGAAGTGGAAGGTAAGTTGCCAAAAATGGTCTATTCTAAAGACCTCATCCTGCACCTTATTGGGGATGTGGGTGTAGAAGGAGCACGTTACCAGGCTGCAGAGTATGCCGGATCGACTATCCACAATATGTCGATCTCTGAGAGGATGACCATCTCCAATATGGCCATAGAGATGGGTGGAAAGGCCGGTATAATAGAAGCTGATGAAATAACTGCAGCTTACCTTGAGGAACGCATTCCAGATTATAAATTTGACCCATACTGGAAATCCGACGAAGGTGCAAAATATACTGAGATCAGGAAATATGATATCTCCAAGCTCGAACCACAGGTAGCCTGTCCCCACAACGTTGACAACGTGAAGTCGGTTACAGAAGTGGAAGGCACAAAACTTGATCAGATATTTGTGGGCTCATGTACTAACGGTAGATTTGAAGATATTGAAATAGTAGCAAAGATCATGGGTGATGAGCCTGTTGCCAAAGGTGTCAGACTGCTTATCATTCCTGCTTCCAGGACAGAATACCTGAAAGTCCTCAAAGCCGGTTATGTAGAGCAGTTCATGGAGGCAGGGGCCATTGTGGAGGCTCCGTGCTGTGGTCCATGTATGGGCGGCTCTTTTGGACTGCTAGGCGATGGCGAGGTAGGGCTTGCAACATCCAACCGTAACTTCAAGGGGAGAGAAGGAAGCCCGGCTTCATTTGTCTACCTGAGTTCTCCAGCAACTGCTGCTGTATCAGCTCTTACAGGTGAGATCACTGATCCAAGGAAGATCTGAGGCAATGAGACCAAAAGAGATAAATACATTTCTTCAGTGATAATTTGACTAAGACGTTGGTTCTACCAATACCCGTCATATTGGATGGATATATTCCAACGTCTTCACATTAAATTCTATTTTTGATCAACAGGGAAAACTCTTTAGATAAAGACCGCTTCATTGCATTTGCTTCGTATTCTTTGCACCGAGGTGAACTATGTCCGATACTGATCTGTCTGTCCTGAATGAAGTTTATGATGTTATCTATGACCGCAAGTTGAATCCTATAGAAGGCTCGTATGTCTGTTCCTTGCTCAATCACAGGAAAGGCATCAACAAGATCCTTGAGAAGGTCGGAGAAGAAGCAATTGAAACGATCTTAGCAGTTAAAGAAAAAGAAAAAGGCCAGATCGTATCCGAATCGTCAGATCTAATATTCCACTTGTTGGTTATGTTTGCTGCACTTGATATCTCTCTGGAGGACATTGCCCAGGAAATGAGAAAGAGAAGAAAATAATCCTCTGTTTATAACTTTTATTACCTTCCTTTTCTGTACGTGCTATTATCTATCAGTATACTGCAAGTTCGTGCAGTACATCTGTCTTTGACAGTACGCTTTTTGGAACACCATCATAGGTCACTATAATGAATCCCACTCCATGGGCATTGAACAGCTTAACGGCATCTATCAGGGACGCTTCTGAGTCAATAGTTACCAGATCCATTGTCATTATGTCTTTAACTTTTGCATCCATGCTTCCCTTTGCAAGGGCTTTCCCAATGTCTTTAAAAGTAATTACTCCTACTATATTCCCATTATCTTCTACGGGAGCACCATGTATGTTACTTTGTGAAAGCATCGCAGCAGCATCTTTTATACTTGTATTTAAGTCCAATGCGATGAAGTTTTTGCTGGAATAGTATCTCACGGGCTTTTTAGGTAGAGATATCATCTCATTTATTGAAAACACAAGTGTGTTCTCGGTGTCGTCCCTGCCCACTATCTCTCCCCGCACTATAAGTCTATTGACCGGAGTTGGTCCCATCTGTACAAGGTCTCCCTGTTCAAAAGTTCTTATGTTGCCAAGTACCTTTATCATTCCATGGCAAAGGTCCGGGTGACGTACGGTAGTAAAACTGATCTCTGCCACAGTTGCCCCTTCTACTACTTCTCCATTCCTGTAGATGGGCACCATTGCTTCATTCTCCATCGCAGTGACATTTAATGCCTCGTAAGCCTCCCCGGTTGCTTTATAACCACCTTTGGGACCAGGCACCCCTTCCACAAGTTCAAGCACTTTTAAGGATTGCATCTGGTTTCTGACCGTGCCCGGATTCCTGTTGATTATTTCTGCTATTTCTTCACCTTTTATAGCGCGGTCCTTTTCCCTCTGGAGATTGATCAAAGCAATAAGTATGTCTTTTTGGATAGGTGTGAGCTCCATGTGATCACCATTCGCCTCTTATAAAATTAAAATATAGTACTCCACCCATATATATATAATTGAGTATTTTTCATCAATGTTAATTATATTCTATCCGCAGAACAACAATTATATACGTCATTATACCTTGAACGTCATACAGGTAAAGAAACAATGATATTCGAGAAGATTCCTACTATCCGTACTTCTGATGAACTCATAGATAAAGCCTTCAGAAGAGGTGTAAGGGCAGCAACTGGGAAAAAATCAAGTAGCAGGGCAAGCTTCCTTGACTCACAGGAGTCTATGCTGCTAACCTCAGCTAATATATTGACCGATAATCTGGCCAATATCAGCAAAAAATTCCCGAACTTTGATGAGCTGTCTGGTTTTTATTACGAATTGGCAGATATACTTGTAGGGGTGGACAGATTACGTACATCCCTTTCCAGAGTAGCATGGACAAGTGAAAAGATACATGATCTCACCAGGGAATATGTAGGTCGGATGCGTGGTAGCCCTACGCCGGAAAACTTACGCAAGCAATGTTTCGGACGCATAGGATCATTGATGGATTCCATAAGTAAAGACCTTTTACTCTTAAATGAAGCCCGTAATATCCTGCGCAAACTCCCGGATGTTCATGAAGAGCCAACGATCGTTGTGGCGGGTTATCCTAATACTGGTAAGTCCAGTTTTGTAACAGCAGCAACGAAAGCAACTCCCCAGGTTGCATCTTATCCATTTACTACCAAAGGGGTATCTATAGGCCACTTTTCTCGAGGTGTTCAAAGATATCAGGTCATTGATACGCCTGGTCTTCTTGACAGGCCAATGTCCGAAAGGAACGTTATTGAACTGCAGGCAATTACTGCTTTAAAACATCTGGATGCAGTGGTGCTTTTCCTTATTGATGCAAGTGAGAATTGTGGTTATACCATTGAGGAGCAAAAAAACCTGTTGCAGGAAGTAAGAAGTCAATTCGATCTGCCGATACTTGTTGTATCTAATAAATCTGATCTTCCTCATTTCCAGGATCTCGATCTTACAGACATGTCCATGTCCACAGCTACGGGAGAAGGCATCGAAGAAGTACTAACGACCCTTATTGAAATGATTAAAGAAAAAAAGAGTGACAGAATTGTCGTTTAAATTTAAGTAAGCACTTTTTCCATTATTTCCAATGCTTTGTGGATGCTCGGCATGGATGATGCATAGGATATCCTTATGTGTCCATCGCCTCCTTCTCCAAAAGCTGTACCGGGCACCACAACCACTCCATTGGTTATGAGATCACCGGCTACTTTAGTGCAATCATCCACCTCAGGGAATGCATAAAAAGCTCCTTTTGGAACCACGCATTTAAGTCCCATGGATCTTAGCCCGTCTATCAATACGTTCCTACGCCTCAGGAACTCATCTCTCATAAGGACCACTGAATCCTGGGGTCCGGATATGGCTGCAAAAGCTGCTTTCTGCGCAATGGAATTTGCACATGCCTGCACGTACTGGTGAACTTTTAGCATCTGTTCGACATATTCTTCCTTAGCTGCCACATATCCTATTCTCCATCCGGTCATAGCATAGGTCTTGGAAACAGCATTTACAGTTATCACATTATCTGTAAACTGTGCAGGGCTGACATGTTCTCCTTCATAGATGAAATGCTCATAAACTTCATCAGAGATGATGGTAATATTCTTGTCGTCTGCTATCTCTGCAAACGCCTTCATGTCCTTCTTGCTTTGTACTGCACCGGTGGGGTTCGCAGGAGAATTGATTATCATTGCCTTTGTTTTCGGGCTAAGTTTTTCCATTATCGTTTCAGGGCGGATGGTAAGTTCATCGTCCAGAGGGATACTGGATACTTTGCCCCCCATCATGTTAACCAGAGCATTATAGGAAACAAATCCAGGATTTGCTATCATCAATTCATCGCCTGGGTTCACAAGAGAGGCAATGGCAAGTTCAAGAGCTTCTGAGGCTCCGGAAGTGATAATGATCTCTGAAGGATCAACAGTAAAAGAATTCTCTTCTTTAAACTTCCTGCTCAATGCCTCTCGAAGTTCTATAATTCCAGGACCAGCTGTATATGCGGTGAATCCCGAGTTTATGGCATCGATAGCTGCCTGCTTGATGTGTTGTGGTGTATCAAAATCAGGCTGTCCAAGTCCAAGATTTATGGCATCTGAACCCGCAGCTTCGAACATCTTCCTGATCCCCGATATGTTCATACTGAGGACCCTGTCAGCAAACTTTGACCCGGACATATCTTATCATCCTTTATTCTAATTTATTATGCCTTGATTTGAGGTCCTCCTCAGAAGCACCTGTGATATAGATCATTTCTGCTATGACCCCATCAAGAAAAACAGTTGCAGATGTCTCAAAAGATGTGCCAAGTGGTGTAAGATATGTGTACTCTCCTCTCAGATGCCTTTCAACATATTCACCTGCATCTTCTTTTGTTCTTCCGGCAATTTTTACTACGGTATCGGATATTTTCCCTAATCCGGAATCCTCGTTAGAAGTGATGGTTATGAGTTTAGCGCCTATCTCCTTTGTGATCATTCCCAGGTTTGCCACAGAACGTGTCTGTCCAGAACCGGATATAGCAACTACTGCATCTTCTTTTGTCACAGCGGGTGTTGTTGACTCTCCTACTACATACGCTGTGAATCCCAGGTGCATAAGCCTCATGGCAAAAGCTCTTCCAACAAGTCCCGATCTTCCAGCTCCCATAACAAACACTGCTCGTGCATTAATTATGTGTTCAAGCATTTCTTTGATGCTTTGTCGATCAAGTTCAGCAACTACCTTCTGAAGGTGTTTTGCCATGAGCTCCATTGATGAAATCAAATACTTGCATTCGGTTACTTCTAATCTTTTTTGTATCATTTTCTCACTTGCCTTCGCGCTTAGAAATTTGACGTACTCCTGCTCTCATCCTTATAGGTTATATTTTTCAGTTTCCATTGCTCGATGGTGCCCAGCTCCTGATACAATCTCATAATATTTGCATAATCTCCAGTCCAGTATATATCTATGAGCACATTTTTTTCCTTTAGCTCTTTAAATATGGAATCTGCCAAGTATATAAGGGCCTTACTGCTTAAGAAAGGAACATTAAATGTTGCCCTATAACCTCTCTTGAATTTAGCATAAGATATCAGTACAAACCCATAGCTTTCGTAAAGAGTGATATCATCAAAGCTACAAGTTATTTCCTTTTCATGAACTGCTAACTTGTCAACATTGGATATGCAGGTGAGAACTTTCCATATTACTGTTGCAGGCACGGTTCTGCCAAACCATACTGATATTTTTCCATAGCTACACACCACATTAACGTCATCTCTACCCATTTCCATGGTACAAAGGTATTGAGTAGGCGATATTATTAATCCAGTATTGTCAGCAGGTTCCATCTTACTCACAGTCTGCACATGGTATCACATCTCATTTATGAGCTGACAGGAGTGCACTTATCATATTTCTATCCTTTTTCAGGGTTTTAAGCTGGTCTGCAGGCCCCACCACTGTAAGCCTTGTGCGAACAGTGTGTTTCTTAAGTATTTTTCCAAATATTGACGTGTCGTCTTTTGAGGGGTAACTCTCCATCTCTATTCCTGAGAACCCGTCTGGATCGATCAGGGTCATAGTCATCTCTATGAGGCTTGCCTCTTCTTCGGGTGTAAGACCTTTTTCCAGAACAAGGATCTTGCCGCTTCTAACCTCATCGATAATGAATCTTACTTTTTCAACAGGAGCCATCTCAGCAAGTTTTTCTTCGGATATGAGGTCCATCTGGATTCCCTGCATTTTCATCACCCAAACCTTTTTGCAATCTCTTCATATAATGTATCTATATTCTTTCCTTCAAGCGCAGATATAGCTACCATGGGGTGCTGAGGGAATGCATCTCTGATGGTGGAAGGTGACGATTCAGGAAGATCGATCTTATTGGCAGCTATCAAAAGAGGTAACTTCCTTGCTTCCATGTTGCCTATGACTGTTACGTTAACCTGTGTGTATGGATCTTCAGTAGCATCCATTACAAGTATCACTCCGTCAAGATTGTCAAGCCATTTGACAGCTTCAATGACCCCTTCGGTTGCTTCTTTTGCCCTCCTTTTTGCTTCATTCTCTTCCATTCCGTGTTCCATAAACTCATGAAAATCTATTTTTGTAGCAAGACCAGGTGTGTCAATTATGTCGAGGGTTATAGAATGTCCGTTTGCTTTAATTGTCACACCTTCGCGGCGTCTTGCACGACGGGTCTCATGTGCTATGTGGGATACAGAACCCATTGCATCACCTGTCCAGTCGCGCAGAATACGATTTGCAAGTGTAGTTTTTCCTGCGTTAGGCGGACCATAGATACCTATACGCGCGTTCTTTTTTCTAAAGAGCTTTTTAAAAAAGTCAGAGAAGTTCTGCTTGAATGATGTAATTACGCCCATTTATTCCCTCCTGGAAATCCAGCTCATGAAACTTGAAATGTTATTTTTCTATAATAATCCTTTGATTTATAATAGTTATGTATACTTCTATTTCTCTTTCCTGTTTTTTACCCATGTGTGGAAGACATTGCTGAATTAATAGCTATTTCAGCGATGTTAGCTCCGTAATCCCCGGTCCTCTCTATACTGTCCATTACAATACCCAATGCCACAATTGCTTCGTGGGATTCTATCTTCAAAATGTACTGGTCAAGCCTATTTATTTTTGGTTTGAGGGCATGTTCTCTTTCTATAACTTTGTTTGCAAGTTCAGCATCATGGTTGTACAGGGATTCCACGGCGTCTTCAACTATCTGACGGTTTGCCTCACTAGCTTTTTCTATCATTTCCATTATATTGTCCGGAATCGCATAGTTCATATGCATCGCCATATTAGCTATCTTCTGTGCATGGTCTGCAATACGCTCAAGAGGACCCGCTGCCATGCGAAGGTCATGGTATTCGTCTATTGAAGTTTCCGAAGTGTCTGGAAGCTTGGTACCTTTGAGCACTGCGCGGAATTGTTTTGCTGTCAGAAGGAATAGCCTGTCGACATCATCATCCCTTTGTATGACATCAAGTGCCAGGTCTTTGTCATTGGTCTTAAGTGCTCTGATAGCATCTTTTTGCATGGTGTTTGATAACAGGAACATCCTTCTTACACTTTTTTTAATTGATATCTCGTTAGGATTTAGCAGATCCTTTATAACAACCTTTTTTCCGGTTTCCTCTATTATTTCTGGTCCGATCAGTTTATAACACATCTCTCTTATGATGCTCTTCTGTTCAGCCAGCATTCTCTCTGACTTTATTTCTAGTATGTCTGCACCTACGAGATAGGCTGCTATGATGTCTCTTATCAGGACCTCGCCCATGCGATCAGTGACATCAATCTGTGTCTTTCTTATTGGTGGTGTATCCTGGATAGGGTCTATTACGAGCTTACCGTCCGGTTGTGGTGAAAGCGAGAGGCGGCTTCCAGTCCTTATGCCCACTTTGTCTGCCCATTGTTTTGGCAATGAAACTATATAGGTTGAACCACCAGTTTGTTGCACTTTTCTGATCTCTATGGCCATCCCTCTTTTTTGTAAGATTTATAGGATATATAGAAATTAGGTTTGTATATATACATTTGTTCAGCACAAGCAAATTAATATATATTTGAATATATTATTTTAATTCATGAACCACCTACCCATAAACCCTTCAGAACTTGTTCTCCTTAGAAAGATCATGCCTATCATATGCATCATTGTTCCATGGGAGTTCTATTTCTACAGTACAGGTTGGGGTATCAAATTCTCATTTTTCTATGCTAATTTTGATATGGCCTATGGTACCCTTCTTGTTAATGTAGTGGAGCAGTTATCGATGTTGTCTTATGGGGGCTTTGCTCCTTCTTTTCGTACTATCTCCTGGTTTTTCGGGGCATTGATCTGTGCGGTAGTATCTATCAATGAGCTTTTCAGGGAGGATCTTTTAAAAACTCTCAGTGTACGCACATCTGGTTATCTTCTCCTATTGTGTTCAGCATTTAACATATTAGGTTCTTTTGCAGTTTGGAGCAGTTCTTTCAGGGCCATACCAGTAGCTTTCTTGTTTCTCTTATTTGCAGCTTATATCTACATTTATAACAGCCAAAGGGGATGCATCGGATAAACATTGATTTATCCGGCAGCTATTTCCACTGTGCCAGCCGACATATTAATAGGTACTAAAACACCTTTGTCCATTACTCATTGGTGAAGGTATGAATGTGAATAGCAAGATCATAGACGGTGTAGAGATCACTTGGCTCGGGAATGCTTGTTTCAGGCTTCGTGGGGAAAATGTAACTATATATTTGGACCCATATGGTTTATCAGGCAATCTTCCTCTTGAAGATATGGCAGATATCATCCTTCTTACCAGCGAGCATCCTCGAAGCTTTGATCCGGACTCCATACGTATTGTAAGGAACAGCAACACTACCACGCTGTTACCGGAAAATATAACCCTTCAGTTCAGGGGTGATGCGCGACGTGTGGAAGCAGGTGATTACTTGATCGATGATCTCTGTATCAAAGGTATCTCCATAGAGGTAGTGCCATCTTATAAGCCGGATGTTTCTGGTCCCACAGAAGTGGGTGTTGGATATGTCATAACTATTGGTGGTAAAAGGGTTTATTATGCAGGTTTTACAGGTTTGATCCCTGAGATGCAGTCAATTTCAGCGGATATTGTTATGCTTCCGGTCGGTGACTGTACCATGAATACAGAACAAGCCGCAGAAGCCGTGATCATGATCTCTCCTCAAATTTTCATTCCTGTATACTATGAATGCGCGGACATTCCGGATACTAATGGAGCTGCTAATATACGGGCTTTCAGAGAAAACGTATCGAGAAAAGCTCCTCATGTAGAAGTGTTGTTTCCAGAAGATTTCTAAGGTATAATATGTCCCGTTTTAAAAAAAAAGGTAAGAACCTTGCAAAGGATCTGGCTATGGAACGTATTCAAAGGCTCTTTGAATTGGCAGATGCTGAGTACAGTTCGAACTCAGCCAGGAGCGATGCATATGTTTCACTTGCAAGAAAGATCGGAATGCGTTATCTTGTGAGGTTTCCTCGGGAGTTGAAGGTACGATATTGTAAAAAATGCGAAAGTTATCTTGTTCCTGGTAATAATTGCAGGATACGTCTCAAAGGAAGATATATGGCAATAACCTGTCTAAAATGCGGTGATGTAAAGCGTTATATCTATCATCCTACAATGGCTTCAAAGCCTTCAGCCGATGAACCGGTTTAACAAATGCACGATCAAATAGGCAGTAATGAATATTATAAGGCCCATAATAGTGTATAAAAATATATTTCTATATACTACCTCTTTTTCTGATCCTGGATAAATGCCCATTCCTCCTCCTTTACAACTCTTTGAACCGCATCCGCCACATCCTGTAGCAGGGTTATTAGATATTGTTTTCTTTTCTTTTCGGACCATAGGAAGAATGACCTTTTTTTCTGCCATATTCTCATCCAATAAGGTATGTATCATAAAATTAAGCGACGAGAGGGGGATTCGAACCCCCGAAGTGCGTAGCACCACAGGATTAGCAATCCTGCGCCATACCGGGCTTGGCTATCTCGTCATGAAAAATGAACGCTTTCCCCGACTTCCGTTCCTAATGTTATCTATGTATTTAACGCTTTTCCATAAAGTGGCAGGCGCGCCTCAGGTCGCTGTCATTCACATACACAAATGATCTGCAGTCTCGCCTCCACCCCGCAACCCTGCAAGCGACGGTTGTTCATGGTTGGTCTGCTCCCTTCCGGGCCTGAACTGGTCCCCACGATCAAGATATAAGAACCTATTCTCCAACAAGCCCTTAAATCAACATCATCCAAGCAGGACGGAGTTTCTCAGTTGAAACCACAGGTTTGAGGATGATCCAGACATCTTCCATCGGCTTCGTCCCCCGCATATCGGCGATTTCGGGTTATAGATGACGCCGGACTATCCGGACTAGCCTGCCAAGGACTAATAATGTGTATGTACTAATAAATCTATTCCCTCCTTAACATTAACCTTGACATTAAAAATGATAGGAACAGTTTAAATCAGAATATCTACATAAAAGTGAATGTACCAAAGCCTAAAGAATCAAAAATACGAAATGGGGTTGAACAATGGAAGAACTTATCGGATTTGTTACTGGTAATAATAATCGGAAGAAGTTACTGTCTCTTCTTGGATCAAAAAAAGAGATGGATGCAGAGCACATAGCAAAGACAATGCATGTTTTCCGTCCATCTGTGGACAAGATCATTGAAGAAATGATGGAAAAAGAACTCTTGGAGAGGCAGGGAGATAATTACAGGCTGACAGGCCTGGGTATAACAGTAGAGCGTACGATCCAGAATATCTAAATCTAACTTTTGTTTTTACAATAGGGTATCAGATCTTATTTTGATACCCTTTTCCGTGATCGAGTATTCAGTAGGATTGAGCCTGTGCTGCGTGCCCTTGCTCTTTGAAACGCACATATATCTTCTTCCTCCTTCTGAATTCCTTAGTATGATGATGTTGTCCATCAGGAATTCTGCATCCATTCTTGTATTTTCCGTAATGGTACTGGAAGATCTAGGTGTGGTGAAGACTGATGTAACATTTCTCTTCTTCAGATACTTGAGCAGGGAATAAAGGTATCCCCTTAATTGCAATTGGTCAGGCAGCATCATTTCAAGATTGAATATACCGTCAAAGAACAATCTCCTGGCATTCATTTCCATAATGTGTTCCTTGACCAGGGTCTCGTGCTCCTCGGGCCACATGCTGTCAGGGTCTGCAGATATGACCTTCAATAATCCGTCATCAATGTATTGTTCCATTTCCCACCCATGCTTTTTTGCTTCATTGACCAGTGAATTGTGCAAACATTCAAAGCTGACTATGATACAAGGTTCTTTTCTATTCAGTCCTTCTGAGATGAATTGCAGGCCAAAAGTGGTTTTTCCAGTGCCTGGTTTGCCAGTGACCAAAGTACTGCTGTTGCTGAACAATCCTCCTTCTAATATTCTATCTAATCCCGGGATCCCGGAACTTATCTTATCGGGTAAAGTATTCACAGGTTCTTTGTTATGAGAGGAAGATATCATGCTGAATCCTTCAGAACTCATAGTGTAGCGATATTTTCGGTATATGCTCTCTGTATTCTTTTGAGGATCTATTCCCCTAAGTTTTAAAACCTCCAGAAAGTTACCTGTCCTTAAACCATTGTCTTCTCTTGAAAGGTATATTATGCCATCAACAAGGTGGCTCACAACCGAGTCGTGCAATTCTTCCTTAAGCATTTCCCCTGTCAGGACCACAAGTGCTTTCCATTCCTGGATCATGGAATCAAGTGTATAGAAGAACCTTCTTTTTTCAGGTTCTATGAACCCAAAACCAAGAGGTGTTACAGGATCAAGAACTACTCTATCTGGTTTTGTGGATCCTACTATATTTCCAATATCTATCAACGTGCTTAAAGGATCTTTTTCAGATATGGAACGGTTTATGGGATGAATATGTATTCGATCATCAAAGAAGTTCATTCTGGAATAATACATCTTCAGCTTTTCAGGAGATTCTGTTGTGAATGGTATATATAGAGTCTTCTCGCCATTTTTTGCAGCATGGGAGAGGATCTGCAGGCAAAAGCTTGTCTTGCCTACACCTGTAGTTCCCGCTAATAATATAGTTGATGGCGATTTCAGAGTGCCGATGATCTCGTCAACTCCCCGGATACCAAATATAAGTTCTTTCAGCTCATCCATTCTGTATACCAATACGGATAGACTAATACTTATATCTTCTTAATAATTTCATAGTTCTAAATAATAAACAGCTGAATAAAAATCCTATTTTATAGCTCGATGATATGATAAATATATGTAATGGTAAGTAATATGAGAATGCATGCCAATGGTTTCCATTGTAATGCCCTCCATGAACGAGGAATCCACTATAAGGACATGCATACTGAAAGCTATGTCCTTTTTCGAGGCCAGGGGTCTTGAAGGTGAGATCATCGTGGTGGACAATTCCACGGACCGAACTGCAGAAATAGCCAGATCCATGGGCGCAGTGGTCATACCTTCAGTAAAAGGCTATGGGAATGCATATCTTAAGGGGCTTGCAAGGGCAACTGGAGACTATATAGCCATAGCAGATGCAGATAACACTTATGATCTCAATGAATTGCCCATGTTCTTCGATATCCTTATGAACGGAGAGGCAGATTTCGTAATCGGCAGCAGATTAAAAGGTAACATAAAAAAAGGAGCAATGCCATGGTTGCACCAATATATAGGTAATCCTTTCCTCACATGGCTGTTAAATGTTCTTTTCGGTACCAGTATTTCAGATGCTCACTGTGGAATGCGGGCTTTTACACGAGAGGCCCTTGAAAAGATGAACCTTAAGAGCCATGGTATGGAGCTAGCTTCGGAGATGGTCATCGAAGCTGCAGATAAAGGCCTGCGTATAAAGGAAGTTCCAATCTCATATGATGTAAGGGATTCTCCTTCCAAGCTCAGGTCCTTACACGATGGCTGGAGGCATATTAGGTTCATGATGCTTTACCGCCCAGTTTCTTTCCTGCTGGTGCCTGGTACATTTGTTTTTTTAGTAGGTGCAGCTTTGTTGTTCACCTTGCCACGTATGGGCAATGTGGCTGAGACCAGGCTTCATTCATTCATATTGGCAAGTATGCTGACAGTGATTGGCAGTCAGCTTTTTGCAACTGGCCTTTATCTGGGTGCCTATGGGTACATAAATGGATTATATGTGAAGGAAAGTCCTTTCATAAAAAGGATCATGGACTATCATTCACTTGAAGAGGAACTATTTGTAGGCATGGTTTTTTTGCTCGCAGGCTTATTCATTGGCCTGAAAGTGGTTTTCTCATGGGTAAGTTCAGGCTATGGTTCTCTTTTTCAGATCCAAACAGCAGTGTTTGCCATGGTATTTGGTTCCATAGGTTTGCAAATGATCTTTACGGCCATATTTCTGAGCGTGCTTATGCTTGGAATGGACACCGATAGGTGACATTATGAGGATTGCCTTTGTATATGATGCAGTTTATCCATGGGTGAAAGGTGGGGCTGAAAAGAGAATATATGAACTGGGCATTCGTCTAATAGCAAAAGGGCATGAAGTGCACCTCTTTGGGATCAAATGGTGGGAAGGGGCAGATGTTATTGAACACGATGGCATGTTCCTACATGGTGTCTGCAAATCAAGGGAGCTCTATGTGGAAGGAAGAAGGTCTATTAGTGCAGCACTAATCTATTCCATAAAACTGTTCTCACATCTAAGGCGTGAGAAATTCGATCTTATTGATGTAAGTGTATTTCCTTATTTTTCATGCTTTACAGTAAGGCTAGTTTCTTTTTTAAATAAAGGCCATGTAGTATACACCTGGCACGAAGTCTGGGGTGATTACTGGTACTGCTACATGGGCAAAGCAGGTTTTTTTGGAA
>CALBTS010000326.1 GCA_937968035.1 uncultured Methanomethylovorans sp. | reverse complement strand
ACGAAATCGTCGGTCTGTGACGCTCTTTCTGCCCCTTGTATTGACTCACTCAAACTTCTTTTTTATTATGGCCCTGTAGAAAATCTTAAAAATGGCTTACCATACCAGCCCTGTTTGGGTGGTGTATCGGTTACGCATAATAGTAATTATACGCAAAAAAAGATTAAGGAGGTAGATCAAAATGAAATCGAAAGTGTATTTTATATCGGATGGCAACGGCCTTGTCAAGATCTTGGAGGTGAGAACTGATGACAGCAATTGAATATCTCTGGATATTGAGGAACGGTGAGGATGTTTTTCTTTTTGTATTGGCCGTTGTCGTGGGGATCTTGGTGATCGCCATGTATGAAAGATGGAGGGGGTGTGTGGAGGAGGCTAAAAAATGAGCCCTTTTGTGTTGCCAATAGCATTGATACTAATTGGAGTTGTGGCAATGCCATTATTGGTCTGGATTGTTTTTTCAATGGTGGAGGCTGATGACGAATATTATTTTGGTCCAAACTACAGAGACAAATATTTTAAATAAAAGGAGGCTAAAAAATGAAAGATGAAGAATTCAAGATGAGCGACAAAGGCTACATCAACATCGTGACCACCGTGAAAGACGTAGGACCAATTTTAAGGCCAGGCAATCCAGAATTCGAAAAGGCCCAATGCGCAGTAAAAGTGACCGATGGAAGGAATTTTAAAATAATCACCTTCAAAGATCACCTTGGAAAGAACGGTGAATCCGGGAACTTTTTATGCGGCCTGATGCAGCAAATCTGGCCCCAGGTGAAAGACAAGAAAATCTCGGTCAGGGTGAAAGGATTCCAACCACAGGGAAAGAAGGAAATCTACCTGGGGACAACGCTCTACTCAAAGTTTAAAGTCTTGGATTAAATTTTAATTTTTTATTTTTTTAAAGGAGGAATAACATGCCAGAAGAAGAAAAATGGGAAACCTATAATTTTACAATGGATGATGCTCCAATGCCCGACACAAAATCGGATTTACTTGTCCGTCATGTATTTGCCCCGAATAAAGAACTCAAAGGGGAAACTCTCATTTTAACAGTAAGCCTGGACTTAACAAAACAGCCTGAAAAGATATCTTCGTGGCCCTGGATTAAAAACGTTTTTAAGAATTGGTCCATAGATGCATGGCTAGAGAAACACCGGGAATCAATATTCAGTATAACTCTGGATATCCATAAAAACGATTTTTACCTAGCGATTGAGATCCTACGATTTAATTTTATTTTAAGATATTTTAAATCAGATAATTTAGGTGAGGATGATGTTTAACAGAAAAAGAAAAGGATTTGTAATAAATATAAAATGTGTAAATTTTGAATATTCCCAAAGTTTCGACATACCAAAAGACGGTGACACCATCGACATTGAATTTAAGGGAATCACTTTAAACTTGCCTATAATAGCAGGGCCGGGTACACATGAAAAAAGCAATCCGAAAGATGATCCGAAGGTATAACAAAGAGGAAAAGAGGAAATTCAATCCTGGGACAACTGATCCTTGGATTATTTTTTTATTTAGGGTAGGGTAATCGACTCATAAAGCACTTTTTAGAAAAAATGGCTATAATCCATAGTTAAAACTCCCCAGGAACTCAAATATCTTAAAGCTATTTTTAGGGCCAAAGGTTATCTTCAAAGGCAAAAAAACGTTAAAATCGACATGTGGAAATATCGGTTAAAAAAAAGGCCCATTTTTAGGGCCAAATTCCAGGAGGATGATTAAATGTTGAAGGAGGGCCGGGTGATAATATGGCAGCTGCAAGATATCCAAGAAGCTCTGCCCTCATGAGAAAGATTATCCACATGAGGAGATTATTAACAAGCCATTTATAAACAAGGCCAAAACAAATTAACAAGTCCGTCAAAATAAGAATTATATATAAGCAATTCACTGTTTAACGGAACTGCTCACCGGCAATGAGCAGGACCGCCCCTGACCACTCGCTGACAATTAGCACTGTTTCAAAAACTAAACATATGTAACATTTATTAAACGATCTTTTAACATTCCCACTTCTTATTAAACGAAACGGCACTTTCTTTTAACAGCTAAACAAATATTCTCGGCTTGGCCTTCTCGTAGTCCCTTCGGAGCATGGCCTTGCTCTCGTGGACATAGCTCTCGGTTGTGGACAGCTGCGAGTGGCCCATGATCTTCTTTAAGGCCAGGATGTTCCCCCCGTTCTCGACATACATCGTGGCAAAGCTGTGCCGGAGCATATAAGGCGTGGCCCTGAATCCCCCTTTCCTTCCTGCGTTCCTGACAATCCTTGTGAACCAGTCGGGCCTGTAAGGAAATATGAGGCCGGTGATATTCCCGCTTTCAATCCAGAGCAGGAGCTTTGCGCATAACTCTCTCGGAATGGGGACTTCCCTGTCCATGTAGGTCTTTGTGTTCCTGATCTTGACAACTGAGTCGTAGTTGTCAATGTCCCCTGATTTTAGGGACAAGAGCTCGTTTGGCCGGAGCCCTGTCAAGAGCGCAGTCTCGACCATCAGCTTGTGCTCAGGATCTTGGATGTTCCTCAAGAGCAGGGCGCACTTCTCGATTGATAGATTCTGCCTGACGTTCCTGTGGTGCTTGGGCCTCTTGAACTCCCAATCAACGCCCTTGAACTTCAGGTACCACTTGACGGCATAATACATTTGGTATTTGTAGGAGCTTGAAATGTCCCTGTCCATGAAGCTGATAAACCATCCTGTCGGGTCGTCTGTGCCCCCTTTGTCGATAAAATAGCTTATATTCCGAAGCAGCCGCTCTACCGTTTCCCTCTTCATGCCGTTGGATATCAAGAATTTGCTGACAAAAATCAGCAGGCCGTTGTCCCTCATTTTAAACCCCCTTTGAAACAAATCCTTTTAAGAGCTTTAAATCCCAAACAGAGCTTTAAAATGGCAGATTAAAAACAAAGCCCCGAGGGGGATTTGAACCCCCGACTTGCTGATTACAAGTCAAGAACTACATAGTGACAAAACCATTTAACTCTTTTTAAAATACCTGTATCCTGCTTATACCTTACCTATACCGTAAGGTATATAAACCCCAAGAACAACATAGTATCGTGGCTGATTTTGGTTGTTTTGTATATTCCCCTCCTGAATTATTTTCCAGCCACGTTATCAGGTGAAACGATATGATAGATTACCTAACAATTGCAGGGGTTGTTTTGGGGGGCGTGATCTACACTATTGTTGGATATTTGCGGGCCAATGACGGGATCGGTTTTGACTGGAGGTATATCCTAAACCAGTTAATCCCGATTATCGTCATGACCGCCATCCAACTTTTGCAGATCGCCTCAACGACAACAATACCAGGCGGATTCATCGGCGGCTTCCTGTTCGGTATAACGGGCAAGTGGGCCACTGACTCGGTGATCTCCTGGAAAAGGATTGATGCAAAGTGAGGCTATTTTTCAATACCAGGACGCACAGCGGCGAAACTGAAAATGAGACAGTCACGATAACTGATGACGACGGCAACGCTGTCTTTCTGACCGAGAGCGACTGGTTTGAAATCGGCCTCATGAAGGGGTGGATTGGAACTGACGATCCCCCTGAAATAATCGAGGAGGTATTATGGCAATAGATATTGAAAAGGCGAAAGCCGAGGATACTGTCGGGCAGGAGTTTGAGGAGCATTATATCCCGAACACCACCGACAAGCAGCTGGATGCTGCAAAACTTCTCATGTCCGAGCTATTGAAGAAGTATGGTGGGCGTGACGCTCTCGACAAGGACGAGATCGACAGCAAGAGATACAGGGAGGCCATGTATGTGGTCTACTCACGCTCAAAGGACAACATGGAAGCTGCAAATGAAGCAAGAAAGAAACTGATTGAGAGGAAGAATCTCCTGTCTCAGTTCTTTGAGGAGAACAAAGACATACTGTTCGGCCTTTCCATGTGGCAGAGAATCAATTTGAGAAAATACACTGACGAGGGGCTCTTGGTTGACCAGGAGTATTTGTGGAACATGCTTGACGAGATGACCAAGGAGGAGATCATCCACCATCTCGCAAACATTGCAAACTACATCTACAACGACACTGGATTTCAGGGCGGCGTGAGGGAAGACTACGAGGCGTTAAGGCGTGGCCCTGTGAGGAGCATTTATCACAGGCCGACCTGCAAGACGCAGAAGACAGTTCATCCCGAATGTGAATGCTGTGACGACAGGGAAACGGGCTATACTTGAAGTGATCTGATGAGATGCCCATCCTGCAACAAGCGTGGCGACTTTGCAAACAACTTCTGCTCTTGGTGCGGGGTGGCGGTCATCAACGAATCGCTCTGTCCCAGATGTAGGAAGAGGGGGGATATTCTGCACACGATAAGATGCACATACACAAACGGCGAGCCGGCTTGTGTGTGGTATCGTGGGAGACAACATTTCATGAGGGTGTGTAAGGAGCATGGAAGCTATCTCGCAGAGCCGAAATAAATTTCACTGTCCGAAATGCGGGGCTTTGATGAAGTGCCCCGAGTGCGAGGCCGAACCCGTTCTGTGTAGGTGCTGCGGCAACACGATCCAGCACCCCGCCGAATTCAACTGGACTTGCCCCATCTGCTTTTCTGACTTGAGGTGATCTTTTGTTTGACGATGAGCTTGCTTATTACAGGTCGCTTTCAAACGAGGAGCTCCTGGAGCGTGTGAGGATGAACGACAACAAGGCAGTTGCCATACTCCTTGAGCGATTGTTGGAGGCGACCTGATTGAAGGTGTCTTTTGTGGGCCTTGCCGCTTTCATCTTTCTTTTACTTTTGCTTAATTTTGTCACGATGCCCATGCAAGTGACAGTGGGTATCGTGTTCTTTGCCGCTATTTTGCTGGCGTTCTTGGTCACTTATTGGTGTTTTGAAGGAGTTGAAATTTAATGGTTAAAGTTTGTAATGAGTGCGGGCATATAGTCCGCTGCTGTGAATTTGACTGCCCCGTCTGCGGAGGCGAGATGGTGGACGAAAGAGATATGATTGTAGGGTGTGAAATTGGAGTTAAACGAAGTTACAATCCCCTATAAGTCAGGTGAGCCAGTCCGCATATGTGGGCTTGGTGATATCCATTGGGGTTCTGTTGCCTGTGATGTAAAAGCACTCGGCAGGGCCATTGATTACATTGTCAAGAACAATGTATATGTGGTTCTTATGGGCGATCTTTTGGATTGTATAAATTATGATGATAAAAGATTTGACCCTGATGTTATAGTGCCAGAGGGGAGGAATCATTTGAAGAACCTCCCTCAATGGCAAGCTGACACCCTTTGTGATATGTTGTCAAAGATCCCCAACGAATTATTCCTTGGGTGTCATTCTGGCAACCATGAACAAAAAATAACGTCATTTGATGTTACAAATTATATATGCCAAAAATTAAATGTTAAAAATTATGGCCGTTTTGCATGGACGAGAATAAAGTTTGAAAGGCCGTCTGGGGATTCAAAACATACAGAAGTCTTTAAAATGATTTCTTTTCACCCTGAAGGAAATTCATCAACAGACCCCGGTAAATTAAAAAAGATAATGGATGTTTATAACAATTATCGTGCCGATTTATACTTGATGGCCCATGTCCATGCAATAATGATAAACAGAAAATCCTCATGCACAATTCCACAAAGAGGAAAATTAGAGGTAATAGACGAATCACATGGATTAATGATAACTGGATCTTTCCTCAAAACAATGGTAGAGGGCGTTACGACTTACAGCGAGAAGAAAGTTTATCCCCCTGTAAAATGTGGTATTTCAACTTTTATAATTTATCCAGAGTCGAGGAAAATTCATTTGCAGTGTTGAAATTATGATGATTATAAAAAAATGTTTAAATGTGGGAAAAGGTAAAAGACCTGATGAATTATTGGAGTTAATATATGTGTCTTGCTAAATTAAAAAATCCAAAATCAAAAGAGGAAGAAATCATGCTGACAGAAATCATCATACTGGGTGAGGACTCGCCCACTATCACAGAGAGGATGACCAGGCCGCTTGCTTGGTATCTTGGTGTATACTTTGAGGACGACGACGTTCAGGTCAGGGAAATCGATGTTGAAAAGAAGCGGATTATCCTGCTGCCGAAGGGCTCCGTTGTCCTTGCAGAAGGCGGCAAGCTTGTCGTGATAATCCGCCAGAAGGTATTGAAGGTGCTCTTATGAAAAATCCGTTCAAGAATAAAAGTGACAAGGATGTGAACGTTGTTTATGCGGAGTTCCTGCAGAACAACAGTTATATGTATTCCATCGACACTTGGGTTCCGCTGTTTGAGGATGTCACCAAGAATGTTTTTGATGTCCAGATTGTCCCTATCGTGAATCTGAAGGTGACAATGGACGGCGATGAATACATCAAGGCATACGGCCAGAACGGCGAGTTCATCATAACTGCAAAGGACAACTCAAAACAGGTCGTCATCGATTACCAGACCGGCGTTGCGACCATATTCACAGGCGGCATCATTTACATAATCTCGCAAGAGGATACCAAAAAGCACACAAACGAATACAGGTGATATTGTGGGTGTGAGGAACTACCCAAGGGGAAAGGGAAAGAATCCATTCGTGATTGACCCTGAAAGGTGGCAGTTCGCGTGGCTTTTCGGGATATGTGGAGCGTGCCGTTCAGGTTCGGGGGACATCTGCCACTCTTGGGCGGGTTCCGAAACAAATCACCCAGGGCGTGGTCGATGCTTTCGTTCATGGAGGTTGTAGTACGGGGTGTAAGACAAAAGAGGGCATGCGAGCCGTCATCAAGGCAAAGACGGTCAACGGCACATACATGGCAAAGATGACAAAGGATTTGCTCTCTGAAGAGGAGAGCGTGTCCTATCACAAGATATACGATTACCTCATGGAGAACTACGAGATAAAGGAGTTTGTCGCCGACCAGCTCGCTCTGTTGAAAGTCTACCAGATGTATTACGTCTGGCCCAACGGCGGCGACATAACAGTGACCTCTGAAATGATGAGGAAGTGGGCTGTTGAGGAGAAGCTCACCGAGAAGTCGAAGGACAAGGACATCACGAACATAACGAACATGACCTTCGGTGTCCTTGTGGAAAGGCTCGCCAAGGAGATTGATGTTGAAGTTGTTGACAATGACGATGTTGATGTAGATGAGTAGTTTTGAGCTGTTGCTTGATATTTGGAGGCGATACCCAGTAAGGTTCGCAAAGGATGTGCTGAACGTGACACTCGACCCATTGCAGCAAGACATACTGAAAGCACTTGTTGACAATGATCGTGTGGCCGTCAGGAGCGGTAATGGCCCGGGAAAGACGTTTCTGTCCTCGATTGCTGCATTGTGGTTCTTCTGTTGTTTCTTCCAGTCTGCGGTCATAACAACAGCACCGACATGGGCACAAGTGGAACTCTTACTCTGGAAGGAGATAAGGGACAACATCACAAAGTCGGAAATGCTCCGCCCAGCGATTGAGCTTGCGCCGAGGGATTGTGCGGCATACATGATTCAAGACGGCAGGATAACAAGCCCAAAGTGGATGATGGTCGGAAGATCCACTAACAAGAAGGAGAACATGCAGGGATTTCACAATCCTTACCTCCTATTCATTGTCGATGAGGCAAGCGGTGTCGATGACGAGATTTACGAGGCGATACAGGGGACGCAGACACAGAAGGGTGTGCAGGCCTCAAAATTACTGATAATCGGAAACCCTACAAGGCCCGATGGTTATTTTTATGATGTCTTTCACTCACGTTCCGCAGGTTGGAAGGTTTTTCATTTGAACAGCGAGGAAAGCCCAAGGGTCAGCAAAAAATGGATACAGCAGATGAAGGACGAATACGGCGAGGACAGTAACTTTTACCAAGTCCATGTCCGTGGCAACTTCCCGACATATGGTGAGGACACGCTGATACCCTTGCACTGGATAGAAAGGGCGGTGGTCGCATGAACATCTACTTGATGATATTTTTGGCCTATGTTGGCGTTGCATTGTTGTTTGTCCTCATGTTGTTTTTCCTTTTTGTATATGAACCATTGTGTGATTAAATGAAATATCTCGGCGTTGACGTTGCGAGGATGGGAAACGATTATTCTGTGATAACTGTGGTCGAGGAGCTCGACAACGTGTTCACGCTTCAGAGGATTGAGTTCTTTTCAAAGATAGAGTTAATGCAGCTGGTCGGCTGGGTCAAGCATATTGCAGAGGAAGAGAATCCTAACAAGATAATTGTTGATGCAATCGGTGTCGGGGCGGGTGTTGTGGACAGGTTGGCAGAGCTCGGCCTTCCAATTGTTGGTGTCAATGTCGCAGAGAAGCCGACGAGAGAATCTGACAAGTTCTTGAACAAGAAGAGCGAGATGTTCTGGAATCTGCGAAAGCTGTTCGAGAACGGCAATATCAAACTGAACAGGGTCAACAACATTGAACGATTGATGGCCGAGCTTTCCGCCATGAAGTTTGAGTTCTCAAGCGGCAAACTGAAGATAGTCGATCCTTCAAAGTCCCCTGACTTTGCCGACAGTTTGGCCTTGGCCTGTTTTGGCCCGACAGTTTCGGCTCAAAAGCTTGGTGCTGCAATGGTGGAGCTGTGGTAAATGACAAAAGTAACTGAAAAGATGGTCGAAGTGTGGGCAAAGATGATACTTGAAGAAGGAAAGACCTACAGAGATATTGTGAGCCTCACTGATGATGAGTTTGGTGTTTCCCTTATATATTACCACGTTTCTAAATACAAGAAAGATGGTGAAGATTAAACGTTCCTTTAAGACTCCCAACTCCTATTAAAGGAAATGACTATTTTTTTTAATGGGATAAGTTAACTTTATGTTATCTTAACCGAAAGATATTTAAAAGATTTGAACAGAATAATATATAATTAATGTCTTTTCTTGACCGTGTCTTTCCATACCGGAATACAATATCTGCGCTTAATCACAAGGTCGGCACTCTTGAGAAGGAGCTCCAGCTTGTTGGCGACTACAACACGAACTATATCGCTGACGTTGGCGACCCAAAATTCAAGAAGTCGCCGAAGTCAAAGATACTCCAATACTGCGACAGCTCGGCAATAGTCCAGCCGGTCATCAATGCAATCATTAGGGAGATAACAAACGCCGAATGGGAATTAAAGCCGGTGTTCAATTACAAGTGTCCAAAGTGTGAGGAGACCTTTGACGAGCAGCCGGATGTGGAAGAAGGTGTGGAAGAGACGTGCCCTTATTGCGGCACTCCCTTAATCAAACCTGACTTGGCCCAGAAAAGAAAACTATCACATTTCATCGACAACCCAAACCCTGACTATGACCTATATGCGATCATTAGGTCGGCCTTGAAGTGGATATTGTCCATTGACGATTATTATATCTCTGTTTCCTATGCCAGAAAAGACAACGCTGGCCGTGTCGTGCTGATGAAGGAGCCGCAGGCCCTCTATGTCGAGAACGCACTCTATATCGAACCTTTCACTGGCAATGAGTATTTCTGCCCGATATGCAACATTATTGATGAGCATACTGTAAGCAACGAACCTGGACGGTGCAAGAAGCACAATGTCGAGCTGTGGAAGACTGAATACACCTACATGGCCAACAAGGAAGTCAAGAAACGTTATTCAAAGAAGGAGATAATCGAGGGCCACTTCAACAGGAGGCTCCCCGAAAGAAAGGGGACGCCTGTGCTTCAGTCATGCATAAATCAGATTGAGGCGACCATGAACCTCGACCTTCTGAAAAGGGACACCTTTGAAAAGGGAACGCTTGCAAAGATATTCGCCTTTGAGGGATATACACAGGACGAGGTCAATCAGCTGCAGACCGACATTGCGGCGATGGCTGAAAGAAAGCGGTCAGTCAAGAGCAAGATTTTCAATCTGTTTCTTGGCAACTCAAAGGGGAAGATTGAGGTGCATGACGTCCTTTCAGACCCTTCAAAGCTTCAGGAACTTGAGTGGCACAGGTATTACCGTGACCTCATACTTTCAAACTACGGCGTGACCCCAGTGTTTGCAGGGACTGTTGAGAGCGGTAAGGCTGGCAACAATCCAATGCTGCAAATCGATGTCATGGCCGACACAGTAAAGGCGTGGATGAAGACGATCACGGAACCTTTCTCGGAAGTATTGATGAAAGGGCTTGGCGTGACCGACTGGTATTTCGACTTTGAGGAGATTGAAGTTGACGATGACGAGCATCTGGCCCTGCTTGAAAAGATGAAGGCTGAAACTTATGCAATATACGCAGGCGCAGGTTACGATGTCGATGTGTCGGCAGACGGCAAGTTCACACCGATACCAAAAGAGCAGATTGTATATGAAGAAGAAGTTCCAGATGATTTCCTCGATTTTTTCAATTTCAGTAAAAAAAAAGTCATGAGCAAGTCGTGGCACGATTACATACCAGACAGGCTCCTTGATGACATCATGGCCGCCCTTGAGTCCATTTCAAGAAAATACGGCAAGAACATCCAAGACATTATCAATTCTCATTCACAGAACCTTGACAGGTCAAAACTTATTCAGGAAATTGAATCGGAGATAATGGACTCGGCGAAAGCCTTCGATGCCACGTTGAAGCATTATCTGTTCCCAATTTTCCAAGACGGTTATCTGAAGATATTCAGGGAATATAAGAAAGGGCTTGCAAAGGCGGAACTTGATCCGTACGCCCTCGCATACTTGCAGGAGTATTTTGACACATACGAAACGCCGTTCTTCAGGTCTTGGTCTGACAGGGAAAAGCAGAAGATATTCGAGATTATCGAAGAGGAAGCATTGGAAGGCTACAACTGGCAGACTGTAAAGAAACGGCTTGGCGATTATTTTGGCGTAAGAGATTCTTACTACTGGCGCATGGTGGCTCGAACTGAGGGGACAAGGGTTTTCATAAACTCCGGCAACGCAGCCGCACAGGAACTCGGTGCCTCTGAAAAGAAGGTCATATTCAGGGACGATGATGTTGGTTGTGATATTTGTGCAGATGCGGCCAGTAGGGGTTGGCATGGCATGGACGAATCAATCCCGGAGGGGGATATACCTTTCCACCCGCATTGTCGTTGCTACTACGAGTACAGAAGTGAACAGGATAAACAGGAGGGGTATGAGGGCGCATGATTTCAGTCAAAATTGAGATAGCATCCGAACATATGCAGGAAATCTTGAGAAAGTTTCCGGCAGAGTCCGCAAAAGTTATCCGTGATGAGATGAACACTTGGGCGCTTCGGACTGCAAACCTTGCAAAGAAAAGGGCGCCTTATGTCACAGGCAATCTGGCCCAGTCCATAATGGGACACAGGACATCTATTGGCGCTGAAGTTTCGGCAGGCGTTGACTATGCAAAGTATGTCGAGCCGGAACCTCTCGGTGTCCCTATGACACGAAAGATGACAAGGACACAATTCCTTTACAACTCGGCGATGGACGAGCTTGACAAGATGGTCGACAGGATTGCTGACAAAATAAACAAATTATTCGGTTGATTATTATGGATTTCACATTCACAGGGGAATTTTACAAGATTGACGGCGATGACAGGCTTTTCATTTATGGCCCAGCATCAGCCGAGATACTCGACTCACAGGGAGACATCATTGAGATTGACGCCATAAAAAAGGCACTACCACAGCTCTTGAAAAGGGCGAGGATAACGGTTGACCACAAGGATCAGATAGTCGGCGAGATTGTCGAGATTCTTGAGAAGTCGGGCCAGATGTTCAAGACCGAGGTAAGGCTCCCCGACGAGTCCGAGCTGTCAAAGTTTGGCAATCTGGAAAAAGAAAAGGAGGCGTTGTTTGTCCTTGCCGAGATATGGAACGATACCGAATACTGCACAGCCGTCAGGAAGGCAATCGAACAGGGCCAATACAGATCATACTCAATATCTGGAAACGTGGTCAATTCAAGGCCATGTAAAAGTGATGAGAAATGTGCGAGGATTGTTTCGGATTTGAATCTTTCTGCAGTGACAATCTGTAGGGAGGGCGCAAACCCAGCCGCACAGTTTGACATCCTGAAAGAAGGAGATAAAATGACAGAGGAAAAAATCGAAGAAACAAAGATTGAGTCTCCAGAGTTTGTAACTATTGCAGACTTTGAGACATACAAGGCAGAAATGTCAACAAAACTTGAACCTCTTTCAAAGATTGATGAGATTTACGACTTACTCAAGAAAAAGAAAGAGGCTGAAAAAGTCGAAGAAGAGGAAGTTGAAAAGGAAGAGCCGAAAGAGGAAGGCATCAAGATCAACATTGAAAAGATGAGGGCTGAACTATACGAACAACTCAAGAAAGAGTTCTTGGAGGAATCCAAGCCAGTCCAGACATCTGAAAAAGTCGAAGTTGTCGCAAAATCACACAGCGACATAATGTCACTATTAAGGTGAAAACATGACAAAACAATTCAAATCTATTGAAGAAATGGAAAAGTTCTATTATACAGATCCTTTAACCAACATCGCCGAGAAGGAAGGCATCACAGTTGACGAGCTAATCGCCAAGACCAAAGATGAGATAATCGAGATCGAGGCACTGACAAAGGCCGCACCGTTCATAACAACAACAACTGGTGCATTAAACTACGTCTACGGCGCACAGCTATGGTCATCTGTATGCACGGAAGCAAACGCTTTCGGGGTATTGCCAAAGAAACCCTACGACAAGGGTGGTTACAGGGCAATAACTGCAGCAGGAGCAACTACAACTGCAGGGACATCTGAATCCGGTGCAGTTCCAGCATCACTCAAACCAACACTCGCAGCAATCGATGTCGGTTTAAAGACACTATCCGCAACAACTGAAATTTCAGAAGTTCTGTCCCTACAGGAAGGGAAGGACGATGTCGCAACATGGGGAGAACTACTCGCATACGCAAAAGATGAGTTCTTGAACAGGGTCAACAGGGGATTATTAACTGATGCCGACACACTCGCATCCACCAACATTGAATCAATCGACAGAATGGTCGGTTCTTATTCTGAAGCCGCAGGAAGCGGATACACCACATCTGACCACGACCCATACGGCATTGACAGGGATGCAGAAGCAACATGGACAGATTCTTACGTTTCACACGGCTCCACAACTGACAGGACATTTGCATTATCCTACCTTGACACAGTCCTTGACGGTGTTGCACCATATTGGAAGAACAGGAAGAACAAAGTCATCCTAACAGGTTATGACACAGCAAGAAGGATACAACAGCTTGAAAATCCAAAGGCAACTTACACCCCTGACATGAGCGTTCAGTTCACAGTCAACGGTGTCCAGACCAAGAAGGGTATCGAAGCAGGTATCCCAGTTGCATCCTATGACGGAATACCAATCATAACATCCAACAACGTTCCAAAGGATACAATATCCAGAATATATGTCCTCGACCTTGACTATATGTGGATTGGTGTCGGAAGACCGGTCACCTATGTTGAATCAAGCGATCCACTCGTTGTCGGCTTCCAGAAGAGGGGAGTCTACTCAATGGTGGCAGAACTCGTTTGTGTCAACTTTGCAGCACAAGGAAAAGTAAGAGATTTGAAGTGAGGCTAAACCTCATTTTAAATTTTATTTTTTGAGGTGATGAGATGAAAGTAAGATATGACGGGCCGGAATCGATGTTCAACTACGAGGGGCCGACAGGCAAACGCTATGTGTTTGTCGGCGACATACCCACCGAAGTTGACGAGAAGGACATACCGGCTTTTGAAAGTGCGGGAGGCTTTACAGTATTGAGGGATGACCTACTTGGTAATATCAAGGTTGAAGAAGTCAAGGAATCACCACAGAAAGTTGAGGCTCGAAAGAAAAGAATAACAAAGAAGGATGATGATGAATAATGGCAGCGACATTTACACCGGTCATTTTAGGCACGTCTGTATGGGGGGACAAGAAGGTCAGCTGGGGCACGTTCACACCTGCCGGTGGAAGCACAGGCGGGGACATCGACACAGGGCTTGCAATATGCGAACAGATTGAACTCCAATACACCGGAAGTTCCGCATCGACAGATGTCCCTGTTGCCAATGAAACCTTCCCGTTGGCTGGTAGTGCGGTGACAATCGTCACAGTTGCAGACACAGCCGGAATATGGTTCGCTTGGGGGTATTAAATGGCATTTACATCAACAATTACAGGATACTCATACTGGGGAAGCAAGCGGGTGAACTGGGGAACTTGGACAACAGACACCACAGGCGGGGACATCGACACAGGGCTTGATATGTGCGAGGGGATAGTCCTCCAACACACTGGGTCGGCAGTTGTTGCTGACGATCCGGCAATAAACGAAACACTGCCTGTCGCGGGAAGTGCGATAACTATTGTTGTCACATCTGGAAAAGGTGGAAACTGGAGAGCTTGGGGGTATTAAATGGCATTTACATCAGCAATCACAGAATCAATAACAATGGGGGACAAGAAGGTTACCTTCGGTACTTTCACAACAAGCTCAACTGATACAGGCGGCGACATAAACACCGGCCTTGCCATGTGCGAGTTCATAAAGCTCAACTACTCCGGCGCATCAGCAGGGGCGACCTGTCCCATGATTAACGAGACAATCGTTGCAGGCGGTGTTGCAGGAAGCGCCATAACTGTCGTTCATGCCGCATCAGCAGATGGATATTGGTGGGCATTTGGTTATTAAGCCCACAGGAGTTGAACATAAATGAAAAAAATCACACTAACAATTTTGGCCTTGCTTTTGGCCTTGTCAGTTGGCGCTGCAAGTGCGGCTGTCAACGTGGCAGTCGTAACATACGTTGGGGAATGTAACGCCTCGTATATCACAGTGTCAAGCGGTACGGCAACTGTTGATATTGACGACTGTAAGAACTTCAACGTGACTTATACCGGCGAGACTTCAAGCGCAGTTACGATCACAATCGATTCGAACAGCTTTGACATAATAAGGACGGCAACGCCGGTCATTGAAATCCTATACACTGGGGCAGCCGAGGCATGCACTGCAACAATAGCCACCGACACCCTGACATTGACAAGGGATGCAAACTCAACAAACACAACTTACGACCTTACAAACGCATCATACAATTTAATAAGCGAAGTCGTTGCTGCAATAGCGGCAAGGGATGACTTCACCTGCACAGTCTACGACACAACTTACAACGCCTTTACATCAGCAGACCTTGTGGATATGGAAGCAACAAGCTGCAAGACCGCACTCGACTTGACATATTCAGGAACGCAGACTTGGGACATTACAGCCGCAGCCTACAACACAGTAGGCGAACTACTCACAGCAATATCGGCTGTTGGAGATATAACAGTCGTTGACTGGGATTCTGACCACGATGTATTATGCACAGCATTGAACGATGTCACAACAGAGGACATCACAACGCTCTACACCGTGCTATCGACAGAACAGATAACTTATGCGGTTGCAACATACAAGACCTTCGGCGCACTTGAGGATCATATGGAGCTTCGTGATGATTTGACACTGACACCCTACGGCACGCAACTTGTGACCGATAAGTTTGAGTATCTATCGTCTGGAACTCTTGACGACCAAACACAAACAACAATAAAGGCAACTGATGTTACACTGACAGCCGGCGGGACAGTTGACGACACATTTTCGCCATTCTACAAAATAAGTGGAACTCTTGACGACGTGTTGTTCTGTCTGCAGCTCTACCAGCCGAACAAGTGGTATATAGCATACGAATCAAGCGGCACAATCTATCTGATAGGCGGGCCATAAAGAGGCAATGACATGGAAACATCCGACATCACAAGGGCAATAATGGAAATCCAAAAGGACATCTCACGCATAAAGACCGACCTTGATTGGATAAAAAAAAATGCCACCACAGAAAGTCAAAGCTTCAAGGAACTTGACACGAGGGTTGAGGAACTTGAAACTTGGAAAGACCAGACATGCGGAGCTTGGAAGCTCGCAATGGTTCTCGGTGGTTTCGGTGGTGTCGGTTTTATTATTCAAATAATCAGGATGATATTGGGGAATTGACATGGCAGAAGCGTTTCGGATACAATATGTAGGTTCAAACGCAACAGCGACAATGTACATCCAGAATGGATACATATATCTCGTTGATGCATCGACAACAAGTTACCAGCTGTCAAACGCAAGCTACGACACACTCACAGAGCTTGTCGCAGTGATTGATGCACTTCAATATTACACCTGCACTTTATTGGGAACAGGGGCTGACAGCTCATCGCTATTGAACGAAATATCCTACGACTACAAGGCGGATATAAAGACACAATCCTATGTTGCAGGTTACAAGAACTACACAAGCCCAAAGAAAGTATGCTCTCTTGTGAGGCGAAACGCTGACAAGATCCAACAGTCTTGGCTTGACGAGGCTGATGCTTATATTGAAAATCTTACAGGATATGTTTTCCGTTCAACGACAATAACATCGACAGACCTGAACATTTCCGCTGGTGATGTCCACACAAACGGCAACTACTCATACACTTACAATCCAAGGGACAATGCGCTGATAATGAGGGAATACACGCCGGTGACGACACTTACTTCACTTTCAATAGACGGGACAACCGTCACCGCAAGCTATGTGATTGTTGACGGCAACATACTGACACTGTCAAACGATGCAGAGACAACGACATGGGTTCCTGGCAGGGCAAAGGCCACGGTTACCTTAACTTATGGCTACGCCTCCACATCAAAAGAAGGGATACTCGCCTCGGAATATGCAACGCTCCATATAATACAGAAATACTTCATAAAGGAATTGATGGACGCAAAGCTTTCTGGCGGCAAGATAGACCACGCATCGGTTGTCATAACTGACGACAGCCCGAACAGCGAGAGTATGACAAGGGCGGAGCTTAACAAAAGATTAGACGATATCGAAAAGTCACTTCCCAAGAAGCAGAGGTACGCATTAGGATGACAACATTTAACCCTATAACCTTCCTTGCAAACGTCAAGAGGATATTTGCAGCGGCAACTGGCCTTACAGGAGTTGCGACATGGAGTTATCCCACTTTGCAGACGGCAGAGGTAACATACCCTGCAATATTCATCGAATTGATAGGCGGTGAGACTGAATGGTGGTCGACAAGCACGCCGAACAAGCTGCACCATTTTTATGTGAGGTTTGTCGTGTTTGAGGATCAGACAACTTCAAGCTCAAGCCTTGGAACTTACTTTTCATCAATAATTGATGCGGTCAATTCAAACCCACGACTGCTCGACTCCGACAGCGCAGCAACTTGCGAATACTTCGGGGCGTATGAAGGCAGATTAATCGGCTGGGACGTTGCCGCAACTGAAATATCTGGTCAGATTTCAAAAAACGCAATAAGAATTGATGTACCCTGCAAGGTCAGGGACACTTAAAAGGTGAAATAGAATGGCACTTACACAACATGAAATATTTTTTAAGAAGGAAACAACATGGGGAACTGGTGTTGATCCAACACAGCCAACAACTGCTGCCCTTGAGACGCTTGGCGTATCTGGACAGTTCTCCTATTCTGTCGAGAATGCAGTCGGGGCTGTGAATCCGGCATCATCCGCATACCCCACAGGAATAAGCTACCATGAGGCAAAGGTCAGGGGGAGCGTTGACTTCATCTACCAGAACGCAATGCCCTTTGTGCCAATGCTCGGAGGGGTTGCTGGAGAATCACCGGCTGAAGGCGAAGCACCTTACACATGGACAATAACACCATCAGCAACAGCACCCATATTCACGACAAGTATATTTGTCAACGGCACAAACGACAAGGAGTCCCAAGTTCTCGGATGCATGGCGACAAGCCTTAACTTCTCGATGAAGCTCGGCGAACCTGTAAAGGGGAAACTCGACTTCGTTGCAAAATCAATCGATATAGCAAACGATGCTTTTACAGCACCCACAACAATAACACTTGACGATGCCACGGCATGGAATCCAAAGGACTTCACTTATGATATTGGCAGCGTGACGGGGATAACATACATCACAGATTTTGAGTTCACAATCAACAGGACTGCTGACGTTGGGTATGGCCTTGCAGCAAGGACACCCGTCATAAACTTCCCCGGGAAGTTTGAGGCGGTAACCGGAAGCTTTTCAGCATGGGTACAGGACTCGGCAACAGCAAACGAACTCGAACAGCTCGTCCTCGGCGGAACTACTCCAAACGAGACGCTGACCGCACAGGACATTGTCCTTGACTTGAACACATACGCAGACGGCACAGCCGACGAGGCAAAGATAACAATCGACGATGCCATAATACAGAGCGTTGACGCAACATTCCCGCTTGACACAAAGCACATGTACAAGTTCAACTTCTCTGCCGAATCTGTCAGTTCTGTCCTGTGGGAAGCTCCTGCAACAGTCGCATCTGGCGGGTGGTAATGTGGCAATCGCTGACAAGAGTTATTTTTTGCATGAGAGGGATGAGAAGGGCAACCTAAAACCAAGGACAGTTGAGATTGAGAAAGGCGTTGAGATTGAGATAATACCCTTGGCTGACGGCGAACTTTCAGGATTACAAGACCCCAAGAAGGGATATATTGTGCTTTCAACCCACCTTGTCAGCCCGAAAATCACTCCGGATGAGCTTGAAAAATACGGCAAATCCGGCAATATCAAGAAAATACTCGATAAACTGCTTGAAGTGAGCGGAATTGGACAATGAGGTAAAGGCAAGGATGATTGAGGAGCAGATACTCCACAGGTTGGGGTATGATGTTTTCTCAATTCCAAGCCTCACCGTTGTCGAAAAGAAAAGGCTCGTTGAGGGCTACCTGATGTTTGAATCACATGGCGAATACGAGGATCCACAAAGAAAACAAGAGGAAGCTGAAAAACTGATAAGGGAGCGTGAAGATGGCAAATCAAGACGTAAATATTAGGCTTATAGGTGACGACAAGGCATCCGGCCCTATACGAAATGTGCAAGGCGCACTCGGCAATCTTGAGAGGTCAACAGGCTCGGCATCGGGGGCTTTCGGCGCCCTTGGACAGGCGGCGTCAGTTGCCGCTGGATTCATCGTTGCGCAGATAGGTACACAGGCTGTAAGTGCAGTCGCCAATCTTGCGAAGGAAATGGTCACGCTGACAAACGAGGCGGCCAAGTTCAAGGCACAGACTGCAAACATACTCCAGAACATGGGACTTCAAAAATTCGGGCCAGAAATTGACAAGACAATATCAAAGCTTGAGGAATTGACCGCTGTTGGCGATACTGACCTACAAGACGCATTTAACAACATGGTGATGGTGTCGGGTGATGTCACAGAGGCTTTTGAACTTGTCCAGCTTGCCGCAGATATAGCAACTGCAAAAAACATTGACATGACAACATCGTCAAAGCTTGTGATGCAGGCGCTAAACGGCGATGTTGGTATGCTCAAGAGGTATGGCATATACCTCGACGAGAACGCCATGAAAACAATGACCGCCACTCAAAAATATCAGCACTTCAAGGAAACAATCGAATCAACGATGGGCGGAGCAGCAGAAGCTTTCAGAAACTCATCAGCAGGTATTTTCCAGAACTTCAACAATCAGATCGAGAATCTTAAAAAAGCATTCGGTGAGGGGCTTGTCGGCGCAATAGCTCCGGCGCTTGAAGGTGTATCAGATAAAATTTATGAATTATTATCAAGTGGTTCGCTTGACCCACTTATCAAATCATTCGGAAACCTTGCATCAAAAGTAATTGACGTTGGAACTGAACTCGGAAAGCTTGTGATCAATCTGATGAACGCCTCAAACGAAGAGGAGGCAATCAACAAGATAGCAGATGCATTTGACAGATTGTCTTGGATATTAAACGGTGTCGAGTCAGTCCTTGCGAGAATAAACGTCCTTGTAAAAGACCTCCACCTTGACCAAGTCATGAACTTCATGGGCGCAGCCGCCGACCAGACATTGTTCGGCGGGATGTGGGGGCGTGCTGGACAACAGGTGCAGTATGCAAACGCCGGACAATATACTGAAAACGAGGCAATTAGAAGGGGATTAATCACACCAGAAAAACAAGCGATAGACGACAATACGAGGGCCACTGAACAACAGACAACATATACAGAAGAACAAATAAATGCGATGAAGGCAAACATAAGGACAATCGCCGAGTCCACTTTTACTGAAATCGGATACAACTACACAACAAAGGAAACATCCAATAGTATCGCAAAGTTTGGGGATGTTGCCGCAGCTGGTACTTCAAAAATAATGTCTGCACTTTCAGGCTCCGGTGGCGGCAGTGGGGCCGGTGGCAGTGGTTGCCGTACCTTCCAAACAGGGACTTCGGTTTCAGGGGGAGGGTCTTTCAAATCAGGGGCGTATTCGGGAGGGGCTTCAGGATCGCCAGGTATGCTCTGGTACAATGTCCTTGGAAACGAGAACGCTTCAAAAGTTGTGACAATGGGAGAACAGTGGGCATCGACTGTCAGCTCAATCACATACAACGGGTGTTCTGGTCTTGTGTGTTCTTTTGATACTGTGGAACAAACACAAATAAATGGTTCAAACGCAACGATTAATTCAAAATTCTACAATGACAACGGGAGTTTTGTTCAGACTGAACGTGAGGTTACATACGCAAACGATGCGCTGATAACCAAAAGAGGGGATATCGTAAAGTTTCACCCCGATGACAATATCATGGCCTATAAGGGAAATGCACCAAGGGGCAACTTATCGGTCAATATCACAGTCAACGGCTCCGGCGATCCTGACAAGGTGGCCGAGCTAATCATGAGAAAGATTGAAAGAATCCAGAGGATGTAAAATGAGGGAAGTTATCGCAATACTTCGGGATTACAACGGATTGATAATAACGAGGGATGGCAACGGCAACGTCACGTCATACAAGGCTGACAAAGAGACCGAAGCTGTCCGTCAAAAGAACAAGGAAAAGTTTGGCCTTCGTGATGACGATGGGAAGCTCATCAAGGACGGCAAGAAAGAGAAGGACAAATTTTCCGATCAGATAAATGAATCTAACAAGAGGTATAAAAAATGGCAACAGGAACAGTAGTAACAAATGCTGGCCTCGTAGAGGTCGCTAAACTTATGTGCGGTGACACCGCAGACGCATTTACTTATGTCGCACTTGGGACGGATGACACAACCCCAGCCGCAACTGACACAGCACTTGGTGCAGAGATATCAACAAGCGGCGGGGAGAGGGTTGTCGCAGACACCCACGCATATGAGGCGGATTACAAGGCAAAATGGGTCGAGGAGTTCACCTTTTCGGGGTCTCTTGGGATTGACGAATGCGGTGTTTTAAACGCTGCGGCAGACGGCGACCTGCTCGTTCACCATGTGTTTCCGGCGACAATCAACGTGGTAAGCACAGATACGCTCACACTGACAATCACCTGCACGTTAAGCGATGAAACAGCTTGAGGTTAGACCATGGCTGGCGAGAAATACGCTTGGATATGGTTTAACGCCAAGGACGAGAATCAGTCCGCAGCATCAAAACCGGAGAAGGTTCTCTATGGCACGAACAACAAGCGTGACGTTTTAAAGTTCGACAAGGCGACTGATGAGACAGGCGTTTGGGATCCGTTCATGCTCCCACCTTTCTTTGATGCAACAAAGGGCATCACAGTCTACGCAGTTTGCCACTCTGACCAGACGGCAAACGAGTTCATCTTGCAGTTCTCGCTTGTAGGGGCGGCTGATTCGGAGGACGAGGATCCATCCACAAGCTTCACATCGTTTGACGCTGAAACGATAGACGGCACAGGACACGACCTGACAATAGTTTCAAAGACGGTGGCCTATGACGCACATGGACTCGCAGCAGGCGACTTCGTGTTTCCGGCGCTCAATCGTGACGCAAACAACGGGGACGACGACCTTGACGGCGACCTGTGGGTTGAAGGTTGGGGCGTCAGATTTGAATGCACATCATGAGGTTTATTTATGGACAAAGTTGAAATAGTTGAAAAGAGGATTGAGGGAAACTTTATCGTTTTCGCTGGGTTGTATTACCCCGACGAGAACGTGTTAACCACAAAAATAAAGTTCGAGCAGAGGTCGGCAGCCGACTTCCTGATGACAGAGGACGGCCAGAAAGACCTCATGAACAAGCTCCTTGATGCTGGGCGAAGCAGGTGGAACATCAACCAGATAGCCACCGACAAAGAGGGCGCTTACGACCTACCAACAACCTTCACGCCGACTGACACTGTAAAGATACCAGTCGCCACAGAGCCGTCGGCAGAACAGAAATACGATGAAGCCGTTGGAAAACTCGAACAATATAAAAGACACTTTGAGCTTGGCCTTATAACTGAAACACAGTATAACACTTATCTGGCCCAGACAAAGCTCCTCATCCCGACAGGTTATTACCCTTCGGTCAAAGCATAACCGGAGGGAATAGATGGCTATAACAGGGCAATGGAAAAGAAGGAAAATTACTATAAATGCAGATGCTTATATTAGTGGAGCTGTTTCCAACGTTCCTGTTTTAGTCAAGTTTAATTCTACTTCTCACCCAGATTTATTTGCATCTGGAGATGATGGAGATAGCGTTTGGTTTTCTTCTGATGCTGGTGGGCAAACTACCCTTTATCATGAAAATGTTGTATTTGATACAACAGATGCTATTTTTTGGATAAAAGTCGATTTAAGCTCGACTGCCGATACTGTTATTTACTTCTGGTATGGACAACCAGCTATAACTGGGACTGAAAGTGCGAGCAATGTTTGGACTAACGCAAGAGGTATTTATCATCTGGAAGGGCTGACGGATTCTTCTGGTAATTCAAACACTTTGACTGCGAGAGGAGCTTCTTCTACAACAAGCGGTCTGGTTGGAGGAGCTTATTCTTTTGATGGTTTTAATGATTACTTGTATGCCTCGGACTCCGCCACATTAGACATATCTGGAACGGATTTTACTGTGATTGCTTGGTGTTATTTGGACACCACTGGGACGGATGAGGCGATTTTATCCAAAACTGTATCGTTTGATAATGATGCCGTTAATTATGCCCTCGCTCAGTCCACATCATCGGGATATCGTTTTATAACTTCCGACTCTACAGGAACGGCGGGTCATGCCACATTGACTGACGATACAACAGGATATACCACAAGTGCGTGGGCTCATTTAGTTGGAACTTATAGAACATCTGACAAGAGACAGGAAATATATATAAACAGCACAATGAGGGAAAGTGCGACTGCGGGTTATGCCGTTGGAACAAATAGTGGCCTTTTATATATTGGTTCATATTATACCAATACTTTTTTTGATGGTATAATTGATGAGGTCTGGATTTTTTCAGATTTGAAATCTTCTGACTTCATCACAGCGGTTTATAATAATGTCCAGAACTATTCAACCTTCGTCACGATAGACGGTGCAGTAACAATCGGAAGCTCACCGAAGATGATTTGTCCGGTTTGGGCAACTTCAGGCAATTCTTACAACCGTTCAGTTTCGGCGGGTCTTGGTATTGCCGGCGCCGTCACACACGCAGGCGCATTTAACCGTTCAGTCGCAGCATCGCTTGGTATTGCGGGGGCTGTGACAACATCTGCGACATATTCAAGAAGCGTCGCCTCGGCACTTGGAATATCGGCAAGCGTTGAATATTCCGGCTATGAAAAGGAGGCGGCTGTTGGTATTGGTATTGCAGGTGTAGTTTCGACTTCTGCTGATTTCAACCGTTCAGTTTCCGCAAGAATTGGAATTACAGGGGCAATCTCGACAACGGCAACATTCTCAAGGAGCGTTGCGGCTGGTGTTGGAATTGCGGCGAGTGTTTCACTTGGAACTTCAAAGTCAGTTTCATCTGCGCTTGGTATCGCCGCCACTGTGAGCCGCGCTGGGACATATTCACGTTCAGTTTCGGCTGCAATCGGATTTACAGTCGATGTCACGCCGGACTACTACGAGACGCCGATGTCGGCAATAGGACTTGCGGCAAGCGTTTCGGTCACAGGCGACTTCGGCGTGCCAAAATACTGGGAAATCACAATACTGCACGGCGTCACCACTACAAACCTAAACGACGCCAACATAATCGAGTCGGCAAGACTCAAGGATCAGCTCGGCAAGCGTGCTGACGAATTTGAATTAAGATTATACAACAACGATGGCGACTACTCGTCAAGCTTTGCAATCGGCGACGATGTCTATTTCTACCTTGGTTACTATCCAGACCCAACGACGAAGATATTCCACGGCATAATAACATCGATAGAGTTCGACCTACCCTACCCGAACAAGAACACCATGATAATAAGGGGTGTCGACTTCGGGACTTTCAGGCTGGGCCAGACAATAGTGTCAGGTATAAAGGAATTCACCGGACAGACGCCGACTGCAATAATCCAGTCACTCATGGCGGAATACTGCCCTGACATAACTTACGCCAATGTCGAAACCTTCGAGGACACCATACCGAACATCAAGTTCGGCTGGGAATATGTGGGCGACTGCATTGAAACGCTTGCAACGCTTGCAGGCGCTGACTTCTATGTTGACGAGTATGACGACCTTCACTTTTACGATAACACAAGCCTCTCGTCAGACCACACGATAGGCGATGATGAGATATTCTCGGCAAGGATACAGCGTGACAGTTACAAGCACTATGACAGGGTGTTTGTCATCGGCGGAAAGGAGAAGCACCTTGACGTTGAGAATGCGACAGCGGACACGGCAGTCAACACCTATGCGAAATACTACGGCTCGCAGTTCACGGTGAGCGAGACAAACTTATTGTATGTTTCGGCATACATAAAGAAGGTGGGAACTGTCAGCGAGGACTTGCCGTTTGAGATTTACGAGGACAACTCCGGCGACCCGACTGGGGACATTGTCGCTTGGGGTTCGTTTGGCGCTTCAAATATAACAACTGACGCCGCTTGGGTTCAGTCAACGCTTATCGATTTGCAGCTGTCCACAAGCAAGACTTACTGGCTCGTTTTCAAGCTGACAGGAACCAATGCGGCGAACACCTACCAGATTTACCACGACAACTCAACGGCCAACGGCCATGAGGACTCTGAAGACGGCTCGACAGGCTGGACTGACAGGACTGGGCTTTTGGCGTTCAAGACCTACTACGGCGTGCAGATTGTCAAGGAGTCGAAGGCTGCCTCAAAGATAGCTGGCGACCACTACACAGACATCGTGATAACTGACCCTACAATTGACGACTACGAAACTGCAACACTTCTGGCCCAGCAGAAGGTCACTGAATATGCGCTGAAATACTCGTCAGATTTGACCTTAAAGAGCAAGTTCACAAGGTTTAGATCCGGCGATGTGGTGTCGCTCTCGATAACTGGTGTCCCGACACTTGCCGACCAGACAATATTATCTGCTGAAATGAACTTCACCGAGCCGACTGTATCAACTGTCGAAATAAGGACAACGCCGACAAACGACTTCTACACCGCATTTGCAGGGCTATTCGCTGACTTGAGGAAGCTGAAGATTGAGGCGTTGTACGAACAGTCGAACCTATTGAACGACTATGTGAGCGCAGGCGAGAATGTGACACCCGCCGACAGCGCAACTCTTACTGAGGCGGCCACCACTTACGAGGCGCAGTTTGACGACACAGAGGCAGTATGGGATGTGAGCGTATGGGAGTAGATTCATATATTAAAATAAAAGGTAATATTCATATAATTGAAAGGGATTTGGAGGGCAACGTAATTTCAGAAAGCACCCAATCAAATCTCATAACGAACATAATGAAAACGGCTTTGGCGGATGTGCTGACCGGCGACTATGACGCTGACAAGCACGTCATCGGATATATCGCGGTGGGGACTGATGACACGGCGGCAAACGCTGCGGACACCGCCCTCGGTGCGCAGGTCGGCGACAACAAGGCGTATGTTGCGGAGTCACTGAACAACGACAGTACGGCGACAATTGCTTCTGCAACGTTCTTTTTTGACTCGACAGAATCAGACTATTATGAGACGTGGGCCGAGATCGGATTATATGCGGCAAACGGCACTGACCTGTTGACACACGCCGTGCTTGAATCAACAAAGACCTTCAACAACACAAAGACTATAACAATAGGTTATACAATAACATTTTCATGAGGTTAATATTATGGCATTTACAAAAAAGGTGGTTGCGGGGCAGGCAATAGCCGCCTCCGACTTCAGGCAATACTTCGGTGATTTCTTCACAGAAGGGGTTAAAACAGGATTTACGGTTTCAGATGGTGGGGGGATTGATGTTTCCGTTGCGGCGGGGACTGCATACATAAAGGATTCAGATGGCGGGATGTATCGTGTCGTTTCCGGTGCGGCGGAGTCAATGACGATGACTGACGATGCGACAAACTACATATTTTTACACTGTGACAACGGGGCCACATATTTGTCAAGCTCCACATCCGCAACTGTGCCTGACGACGCAATTTCACTTGCGACTGTTGTTTGTGCAAGCGCCGATATATCTGAAATAACTTCAACAATAGTGGGCCTCCCTGGGACAATGCCTTCAGGGGGGATTATAATATGGACTGGGACTCTGGCAAACATACCTTCAGGATGGCTCTTATGTGATGGGGAAAACTCAACCCCGAACTTGATTGACAGGTTCGTGCAGGGAATTTCAACTTCTGTGACCGACCCTGGTACTACTGGCGGTAGCCACACTATGAGTTTGGGTGGTTCTAATACTGCACAAACTATCGAAGCGTCTGTTTCGAGAGTTCCACCAGTTTCAAATAAAGATATAAGGCCGAAGTACTACGAAGTGGCATTTATAATGAAATCATGAGAACTTACAACTGTGCAAGGTGTCGGAAGCTCCTGACAAATCCAGTCGAGGCTACGTCAAATTACTGTTTTGATAGTGAGAATAAGACTTTTTTAATTTGTGAGAAATGCACAAAGGACGGCGACCATATTATTTGGGGCGTTGGCAAAAATCGCAACCCGCAAACGTAATCCTTATAAATTAGTATTGCCGAACATATGTCGGGGGGGGGGCGTTGCCGATTTCAAAATGCAAAATCACCCTCAACATTGATAAAAGTCACAGCCCGCCTCTCATCAGTGGATAAACATGGTCACCAAGAAGTTTGTCATTGACGCCGCAGAGAGGTCGGCCAATCTTTTTGAGTTCAGAAAAGATATCCTAACCTGTATGAGGGAGCTTTCGCTGGTCTTGGAGGCTTCCCATTATTGTCGCAACATTGACGAGATCAAAGAATTTTTAAAATAAATTCTTTCTTTATTTAAATTCAATGTCATAATCACTGTTCGTATTGTAACCGACACGGTAATTGATTTCTTCGGCGTCTGGCACCTCAAAGCACACATAACCGTCCACACTACCGTCAGGCTTCAAATTGACATAAGGGAGGGATTTGTCGCCAAAATACATTGTCGGTGTGTATTCCACGTTGTTGACCTCTGCTTTGAAGCGATAGGGTGAAACGTCAAAATCATCATGGCTGAAATTCTCAATGTTCACATGGATAATGAGAAATGCAAAACCACCATCCGCCTCGACATCATAACCCTTGCTTGCCGTGTAGGAGTTGGTGAATGATGTCCCGTCCCTGTATATTGTGATCATCGCCGAAGGAGCGTCCTGAACCTCTGCCTCTGAAGCGCAACCGGCCAAAAGAACGGCTGCGACCAACAAAAATATTATTATTTTTGTCATCGGAAGGGATTATTTATCTAACAGTTTATATAACTTGCGTTATTATTTGCGTTTAATCCACCTGATACGGTATAAAAAAGACTTTTATAGAAACAGGTTGTTTAAAACGAAGGAACGGTGCGTTAAAACGCTTGGGTGTCCGTTCCTTCAACGCAGAATTAATTTATAGTTGTTTAAATTAAATACAACACTAATGTGGTATATCTCATTCATTTTCAAGTGCTTTTTTGATCCTTTCAAGCTGAACGACCTTCTCCTCAATCTCATCAAGCCTCATTCTAACTACCTCTTTTATGAAATCCATGACGGAAATGTATCCCACGTTGGCCTTGACCACAAGCTCTATTCTATTCATCAGATCATCCGGCAAGTTTGTTGACCGATATCCTTTTGGTGGCATATCCTATCCCTCCTTTATTTTTTGTAATTATACGATACATATACCTTATATTTAAACCTTTCTAATCTTATACCCCAAATAAACCGAAAACTATATAAACTCTTGTTACCGTATGAATATCGTATGACTACGACACATAAAACAGTCAGCTGGCCGATACCCAAAGAACTGGACGACAGAATAGCGAAAGTCGTTGCTTCAAGAATCGGCTATGCGACAAAAAGCGAATTCATCAGGGAGGCAATAAGAAAACTCCTTGATGAGAAAGAAAAATTGAAGGGGGAGTAAAAATGAAAATGTATTTGGTTGAAGGATGGCATGGCATCACCTTTGACAGGTGGTGGATCTCCGAGCAGAAGTTCAAGGATGCTGGTAAGAACAGGCAGTTTGAAGTTTTGAGGGAAGTTGATGTACCGGAAGACTGGTCGCCATTACTCGTTCAGGCTGCAGTCGAACACGCAGAGATACAGTTCAACGGCAGGTGGCATTAAGTGACCGCCAAGGAAGAGATAATCGAAAGACTTGGACTTACAAACGAACAGTTTCTCGGAGAACTGAAGAAAAGGATGAACGAACACGGCGCATCGGCAAGCGGTGAGGTGATCACATGGCACAAGGAGATATTCCAGAACAAGAAACCTGAAAAACAAGAGACAATCGAAACGCCAAAACCGACAGGACTGTTCCACAGGGCAAAAAGAAAGGAGTCGAAGTTAAGGCTTGCGCTGACAGGGGCCTCCGGTTCCGGCAAGACCTTTTCTGCGCTGTTACTGGCGCAGGGGCTTGGCGGAAACGTTGCAGTCGCCGACACCGAGAGGGGTTCAGCCGCACTTTATTCTGATAAGTTCGATTTTGACACAATCGAGATAACACCACCCTACAATCTGAAGAAATGGCTCGACGTTTTTGACGCAGCCGTCGATTCCGGATACAACATACTGATACTCGATTCAATCACACCCCTGTGGTCAGGCGAAGGCGGGCTTCTCGAACAGAAAGACCAGCTCGCAAAGCACGGCGGAAAGAACAGTTATACCGCATGGGCCGATGTCACGCCGATGTATAATAGATTTGTCGAGAGGATGTTAAATGCGAACATCCACGTCATAGCAACAATCAGGTCAAAGACTGAATACTCGATGGAAACTGACGGTGGGAGGACAATAATCAAGAAGGTCGGGCTTGGCCCTCAATTCAGGGACGGTATTGATTACGAGTTCACAACAGTGTTTGACATGGCATCAGACCACTCCGTGCTTGTTTCAAAGGACAGGAGCGGACTGTTCGACACAAAGACACCTTTCATCATATCCAAGGACACAGGGGCGCAGATAAAGAAATGGCTTGAGGGTGTCAAATGAAATACAACGGGATGAGCGAGGAGGCAAAGAACGCCTACCTCGACAACTGGCATAAAAAATGGAGGTGAGAGATTTGGATGCAAAACAATACATGGAAGAGTATGCAAAAAACAAGCACCCGTCAGAAACAGGGTGGCTTGAAGGGAGGATAAAGTCAAAGATTAATTCAGTCGGCGGTCTCCTATCGCAAGAGGCGGCCATGATGATAGTTGCAGGGGAGCACGGCTGGGCCGGAATGGAGCACGATATGACACTCGATGACGACAAAACACCGGAATACAACACGGTGTCAGTTGAGAGCTATACTGACTTATCAAACGATGGCCTCGACCTTATATGGGGGTCATCAACACTTGGGAACGATTACAGGAAGTACCCAAAAGAGCCGCTTGTTGTCAAGGTGGTCAGGGTGTACGATGCAAAGAAGCCGGAATACGGATTTGCAAAGATGCAGACTGGGGTCAAGATCACAGACGGCACAAATGAGACTTTCTTCAATTTTGAGGACAAGGAAAGATTCGACAATCCAAAGAACGGAAAATCATATCCTGCAAATATGATGAGTTCGGCAGTTCAGCAGGTCAGGCAGAACATCATCGGAAAGACAATCGCTATTTTCAACTGGGAGCTTTTCAAGGGACAGAATTTCGCAATGACATCGACAGCATACACATACTTCAAGGTCGTTGATGATCCAGTATCATTTGACGAAATAACAACAGAAGAAGTTGCAATTGAGGAAACCGAGGGGATTTGAATTTCCCCTCAAAAATTCAGGGAGTACCCAGAGGATTTCGGCGGGGTTGGTGAGCTCGCCGTCGTCAGATACCTTGAGGACAGGGGATTTGACGTTATTCATGTGTCCTTAAAGGACATTTTCTCACCATTTGACATTTTATGCAACGGCAAGAGGATAGACGTCAAGACACGATGCGGCAACGTGCCGCTGAAGGGCAACTACCTTCTCAATTGCCAAGCAGAGCACATATCGATAGACAAGGACGTGATAGCGTTCTGCTACTTCAACGAGGAATCGCTTGTCGTTGAGGTGCTTGGCGGATTGGAAGTGAACAACATCCCCGGCATCGCAGAACTGAAAAGGAAAGGCGTGGGCGAATCCAACGGATTTGTCTACAAGTGCGACACCTTCGTGGTGCGCCCTGAATCATTACTCAAACTGGAGGAATTGATTTGACACAAAAATATATTCTGACAATGGACGGCATCCCCGTAACAGAGATGAACGAGGAGGAAACAATAAATCTGTGCAACGGGACCGGCGTTTCGCCGCCTTTTGAGTTTGTGGGGAGGACAAAATACACAAACGATGCGGCAAAAATAATCAGGGAAAACCCAGGGATCACAATACTTGAACTACAGGGGATGATGTTCGGGTCGTACTCAAACGTCCAGAAGCGCGTTACAAGATTGAGACATCTTGGGATTGTCCGTGCCGAGATGGCGAGGGAAATCAAGGGACATCCGTTGAAATTATACTGGGTGGGATAATTGACGGGCAGAATGTCCTTTTACAGGGGGCCAATAAAAAACACCACCCCGTCGGATGAGCTCTCAATCGAGCAGGTGTTCGACCTTGTCAGTTCCGACACCTACAAGGACGAGGTCACACTCATGCGGGGCATGACGGAGGACGAGTATAACAAGCGGAAGGAAAGGCTCGACTACATCACACCGGCAGGCGTTTTCGAGACGAGGAAAGAGTCGGGCATACTGGAGCTTTCAGGATACGCCCCGATAGACATCGACAAGGTGGGGGCGGATGTCAACAATCTGAAGATGAAGCTCAAAACAAACCACCACATAGCACTCCTTTTCATCAGCCCGTCGGGAAGGGGACTCAAGGCAATAATCAAAGTCCCCGACGACGAGCACTATTCGGAGTATGTTGAGGCATTTTACAATCAGCTGACCGAGAAGTACGGTATTGACGATGCAAAGCTTGACAAAAAAACGAGGGACATATCCAGGGCGTGTTTTTTATCATACGATCCAAACGCACACCTGAACCTTGAAGCCAAGGTGTTTGACAGGCGGGCCGAAAAGAAGCAGGCGCTTTCAGTCCAGGTACACAGGAAGGTTGAGGGATGGGTCGAGGATTTCCTCTTGAAATACTGCACGGTGAACCGGCTACCAGTCGGCGAGAGGCACACCGTGATTGAAAAGAACCTTGCGGCGCTGATAAAGGGCAGGGCCGATAGGGACGAGACAATCAAGCAATACCAATCGGCCCAGGGGCAGGGCAACTTCAACGGGTGGCTCTCAAACGACAAATACTGCGAGGTCAACGCCGCCGAGATTGCAAAATACATCAAGAGATACAACATACCGTTCACGATACCGGAGCCCACCGAGATGACCGAGCTCAAGAATGCGGTCATGCTGGAGATGGCCCAGAGGAAGTTAAAGGAAGCAACAGAGCTCATCGTTCAGTTTTTTTTGGAGCACAACAGGGTATATACAACAAGGGACGACATCGCTTCAGAGGTCTGGATATATGCAGACGGCATATATGTCCCGCAGGGAAAGACCTACATCAAGGAATTCGTCAGGGAGGTCATGGATTCGGCCTTCAACACCTTCTTCTGCAATCAGGTGATAGCGAAGATCGAGGCCGACACATTCACGGAGCAGTCGACATTCTTCAACAGCTGGACAAAGGAGGAAATAATCGTACTCAACGGCATATTAAATCTTGAAACAAGGGAGCTGTCAGAGTACACGCCGGACAAGATATTCTTCAACAAGATCCCCGTCATTTACGATCCGACAAAGGACTGCCCCGCCATAGACGCACATTTTCACGAAGTCCTCAAATATGAGGGGGACGTGCCGGTCATGTATGAGATATTCGGCTTCATATTGTGGAAGGAATACTTCATTGAGAAGGCAATAATGTTCAGCGGGAGCGGGAGGAACGGCAAGGGGAAAACAATCGAGCTCATGACGCAGTTCGTGGGCATTGAGAACACCTCGCACATCCTCCTGCAGCAGTTCCAGAGCGACAAGTTCGCCACAATATCCCTGTTCAACAAGCTCGTCAACGTGGGCGCCGATATCGGACATGACGCCCTCATACAGACAAGCATTTTCAAGGGGCTCACAGGCAGGGACGAGCAGGAGGCGGACAGGAAGTTCCAGTCGAGAATAAAGTTCAAGAACCACGCCAAGATGATATTCAGCGCAAACGAGATACCAAAGACACACGACAACACGCCGGCCTTCTGGAACAGGTGGGTGCTGATAGAGTTCCCATATGAGTTTTTGCCGCAGAAGGAGATAGACTGCAAGGCCGACAGGAGCATGGTGAAACTCGCCGACCCGAACATCGTGGACAAGATGGCGACACAGAGCGAGATGTCGGGGCTCATGAACAAGGCGCTTGACGGGCTTGACAGATTGAGGGAGAACGGCGATTTCTCGTACTCCAAGAACACCACGGAGGTCAAGAACATGTGGATCAGGAAGAGTGACAGTTTCGCGGCGTTCATTTCAGAGATGTGCGAGAGTGATTATGACAGTTATATCAAGAAGGACGAGATGAGCGAGAGCTATTCCAAATACTGCAGGGAGTATGGATTAAAACCAATGGGTGAGAAATCCATCAAGAAAACCATGGAGAACAGTGGTTACTGGGACTCAAGGAAGAACGAGTATGACGACGACCACGGTACAACCATCAAAGTGTCTATCTGGAATGGACTAAAATTTAAGGAAAAAGTTCGTCAGGAGACGATAAAAAATGATTAGCTGGACACGCTGGACAGGGAGACAGGGTTTTCTAATCTATATAACAACTCACGACTTCCTATATGGATTGAAAAAACGTGGCTCCCTGTCCTCCCTGTCCAAAAGGGGAGATGATAAAGTGGTGATTGACGTGGTGAAAAGGCATATTTTGGCAACGAAATCGTCGGTCTGTGACGCTCTTTCTGCCCCTTGTATTGACTCACTCAAAC